>NZ_JBDSQY010000275.1:0-9917 GCF_039929585.1 Capsulimonas sp. | reverse complement strand
CATTCGGGAGACGGGATCATATCCATAACCTCTGGCAGGAAGTTTTTGGAATATCGATTCCCGTCTCCTCAAATCTTCAACCCTCCAAAACCGCTAAACTACAGTCAATTATGATACGGCAATAATGTCTACAGGGAGAATTTGATGTTACATTCAAGACGGAAAAGTCAGCGAGGCGCGACGCTTTTGTTCCTGGCGTTATCGATGACAGCATTATGCGCCGTATCGGCCCTCGCTCTGGATGAGGGATACATGTGGTATGCGCGCAACAAGGCCCAAAAAGTAGCCGATTCGGCAGCGCTGGCGTGGGCAATTCAGAACAGCGCGACGGCGCGCGATCGCGTGATTTCCGCTTATCAGAATCATGGCGCGAAGTTCATCCTCAATAGCAGTAAAACAAGCGCAACAGCTACTACTTTTACGGTGTATGGAACGGTACTATCACCGTCGGTTTTCGGTCAAGTCGTTGGACAGGGCGCCACGAACGTTCCCGCTCACGCCACCGCTACCGCCCTGCCTGCTGGAAGAGTGTATAGCAGCGCGCCCTGGGGGCCGATCGCCGACCAGTCCAATCCAGATCCGGGTCTGGATCCCGCACTGCGAAGCGACCTGATCTTTTTGAGCAGTCTACTGACGCAGCCGCCGGCAAACTTCACGTACCAGACGCGGCAGATCACCCTTAAGTCCACAACCATGGCCGGGTCCACCATCAGCGCCATGGGCAACTTCGGCGCTCTGAATTTGGTTGGCGCGTCCGGCGGCGGCGACTATCGCACTAATGTCGGCTACAACTCTTCGGAGATGATCAGTATTGGCGACCAGATCAGCACCTTGACCGGAAATAAAGTCGGTCCGACACAGCAGGGCATGGGCGATCGATTGAATCCCACATTGTCGCCGCCAAACGGGATGGATTCAACGTATGTCAACAGTTCTTCGCCGTACAACGATTGGTTCTATGGGCGTTCAAATTATCCGGTCGATTACACAGACGCATCGGGCAAAGTGTACTACAAAGACCCATACCGGCAGGACGTTAACGACGATCACCTCGTCGTTCTCCCGCTCATTTCAACGCCCGGAAAAAATGGGAGCGCCAACGTTACGGTACTTGGATTTGGGGTGTTTTTCATCGAAAATACATCTCCCAGCGGCAATTCTCAGAACGTCGTCACCGGGCGCTTTGTCGGTATGAACATCGCCGGCGCCGCTGGGGGGAATACATCGGTCGTTGGAACAACAGGGTATGCGAGCGGCGGAGGGGCTACGGTTGTCAGTCTCGCGGATTGAATGAGAACTGCATCGTGACGCGTAATCAAAGGCAAATTCTACCCCAGACAGCGTAAGCCGCCGGGCGTCCGATTGGCTATAATACAAGCATGTCTTTGAATATTCCTGTCCCCACGGACTTCTCGTTTATGGAAACCATTTCCTCCCACGGCTGGCGCCGCCTTACTCCCTTTCACTGGGACGAAGACAGGCAAACTCTGGAACGCGTCGAGCATCTTTCGACAGGCGAAGTCGTCCGGCTGCAAATTCGCGCCGACGATCGGCAAGTTTTTGTTGATGTGGACGGCGGCGCCGAAGCCGAAATTCTTTCCCTCGTGCGCCGCATGCTGCAGTTGGACCTGCCGATCGATCATTTCCACGCCTACTGCCTCACGCGTCCCGAACTCGCGCATATTCCCGCCGCCGTGCAGGGCCGCATGCTGCGCGGCTCATCGCTCTTCGAGGACGCCGTCAAAGTGATCGCGACCTCGAACACCACCTGGACCCAGACCATCGCCATGACGGATCGGCTCGCGGAGCACTTCGGCTCGCCGCTGCCCAGCGCCCCCGAACGCCGCGCCTTTCCCACGCCTGAGCAGATCGCCGCCGTTCCCTTCGATGAGTTCGCCGCCCTCGCCCGCATGGGCTATCGAAACGCCTACGTCCACAAGATCGCGACCGACATCGCCGCCGGCGTCCTCGATATCGAAGCCTGGCAAGACGAACCTCAAACCGCCGATGCTTTGCGCAAACGTCTCCTCTCGCTTCCCGGTGTTGGCCCATATGGCGCCGCGTGCCTGATGCTTTATCTTGGTAAACCCGCCCATGTCAACGTCGACAGCTGGGCGCGCACGCTGCTGGGGAAAGAACTGGGGCGGCCGGTGACGGACAAAGAGGTGTATGCCTACTTCGAGCAGTACGGAGAGTGGCGGGGGTTGGTTTATAACTTCTATCCGTGGAAGAAGGAAGACAGTGCATAGTCTGCAAGAGCGCTCCAGGCTGTCGCCTGGACAAAGCGGCGGCTGCCGAAATCGTGTTTGAGAGCCGGATTATGTCGCCGTCGGCCCGATATACGATATAATATTGCCATAGCTCGTTTGCTTTCGCCGGCGCTGCTGCTGCGCTGTCGGCGATTGGGAAGCGTTACGTTCAAGATCCGCCCTGACCACATCGCCACCTATGAACACTATGGAAAAAATCGTCATTCGGCCCGCGAACCCGGGCGATGCTCCCACCATCGCGGCTCTCCATGTCAAATCCTGGCGTCACGCCTACCGGGGACAGCTGCCAGCAGATTTGCTCGAAGCGCTCTCCGTCGAGACACGCACGAAGATCTGGTCCGGAATTTTGTCTGCGGATAATGAGAAGATGGCGACACTCATTGCGGAGATCGGCGGGGAAATCGTCGGCCACTGCAGTGTCGGCCCTTGCTGGGACGGGGACGTCGAAAAAGACACCGGCGAGTTGTATTCGCTTTATATCGATCCCGATTGTATGGGAAAAGGCGCCGGTTCAGCGCTTCTAGAACAGGGCCTTGCGTTTCTCTTGGAATCGGGATACGGCAAAGCAACCCTCTGGATCCTGATCTCCCATGTCAGTTCACGCCGATTTTACGAGCGTCGCAACTGGACCCCCACCAAAACCACCAAGTCCGACCTCCGGAACGGCTTTGAGTTCTACGAAATGCGCTATCTCAAAACGCTCGCATAAAACCCCCAAGACGCCCCCGACGCCTCCTTCTCTCTCCCGCCAACCCTACCCAGGTCAATATAATAGCTGCGCGCACGCTCATGACCAAGTGATTGGGCCGCGCGGTAACGCGTTTAACTTGGATAGAGACGATTAGCTTAATGCCGCAGTCGTCGGCTGCTCTGATTCCTTTGCCTTCGGTGTGTCGAACACCTCCGGAAATCGCTTGGGATTCAAGAAGATCTTCTGAAACCTGCGCATCATCTGCCCGCCGTGGACCCCGTCGGCGTAGCGGTGGTCGAAGGTGAAGCTGATGGTGACGCATTCGGCGACCACGACTTCGCCCTTGCGAGCGATGGGCAGAGGGCGGGGGCGGCCGACGCCGAGTATGAGGGGGCAGCGGCAGTAGGGGGACAGCGGGACGAGGGCGTTTTCGATGCCGAGGACGCCGAAGTTGCTGATCATGACGGAGCCGAAGCGGTCATCGGGCATGCCGAACTTTCGCAGCGAGACATTGAGGGTGTAGTGGAAAAAGTCTTCCAGCCACATCGTGATGCGCAGCATCCAGATGGGCAGGCGCGATGTGATCCTGTCGATCTTTTCGGTGTCCTCGTCCTTGCCGGCGCGCAGAAGGGCGAGCGCGTTTTCCGCCGACTGGGCGACTTCGCCGAGACTCTGGTTGGGGACGTCGCGCAGGACGAAGCCGGAAAGGTCCCGGCCGACCGGAGTATTCAGCAGGGTCGTGATGAACACATCGGTGCGGGCGCGCTGGTAGAGCCGGTCCTGGCGCAGCAGATGGTTCAGCGCCGGATGCTCCTCCAGACAGTTCGCCACAATCTTCCCAATGAAATAGGTGAGTGATGGTTTTGGATCGGACGGGTAGGCGTTCAGGAACGCCTCCGCTTCCTCAATGGGCAGATCGAACCAGCTATACGTGCTGGGATCGCGCGGCGCCCGCCAGCTGGCGATGGCGATTTTACGATACGTCGTGAGCGGCTGGGTCTTGCCGAGAGGGATATGTCCCATAGCGATGTCCTTATCCGTGCCTGTTTGGCTTATGTGAGCAGTATATCACAGTCCATCCATCCCCACCATACGTCGCCGCGCCGGAACTTATTATTGGGGGTTTGCGCAATGGACATGGTACGGTAAAAGTACGGTGGCGTCCCCAACGAACGGCGGGATGCTGAGGAAAAGATATGACATTCAAGATTTCCATTGGATCGCTGGCGGTGATGCTCGCTCTCAGTATGGCGAGGCCCGCGTTTTGCGCGGAGAAGCCCACGCTTTATCTCATCGGGGACTCCACGGTCAAGGCCAACATGGCGGGCGGACAGGGCTGGGGTGAAGTGATCGACAAGTCATTTGACACGTCGAAGATCCACGTTGAGGACGACGCCCTGGCCGCGCGCAGCAGCCGGACGTTTTTTACGGAAGGCCTCTGGACGGCGGTCGAGGCGAAGCTGAAGCCTGGCGACTTCGTGCTGATGCAGTTCGGGCATAACGACTTGGGCGTTCCCTCGGAAAGTTACCGTGCGTCGCTGCATGGCGTCGGCGCCGAAACGCAGGATGTCACCAACCAGCAGACCAGCAAGCCCGAAACCGTGCATACCTACGGCTGGTATATGACAAAATTTGTCACCGACGCCAAAGCCCACGGCGCCATGCCGATCATCGTTTCCCCCGTCCCCCGCGACAAGTGGACGGCGGACAAGGTCGTGCGAAACGCCGGTCAATACGGCGAGTGGTCGGCCGATGTCGCAAAGACCGAGAATGTCCCATTTCTCGATCTCAACTCCATCGTAGCGGACAAATACGACGCGCTGGGCAAAGACAAGGTGACGGAGTTCTACTTCCTGCCTGACCTTACCCATACTAAGCCCGCCGGCGCGAAGGTCAACGCGGAATCCGTGGTTGAGGGAATTAAAGCGCTTAAGGACAGCCCATTGTCTAAGTATCTCGCCAAATAGGATCGGCCTGGCAGGCGTTCTCGAAAGCCTGCCAGTGTTCGCTCATCGAGACTTCATACTCTTATCATAGCGATAATCGTCATGATGGACATAAGCACAAAGGCCTATCTTTGAGGGGATGCGAGTAATCTGGGAGAAATCAGAATGAGCGAAATTCCGATCGCCTGCAATCTGGGAGTATTCAGTGATGAGGAGCACGCGCGGTACGCCGTGGCGGTGCGCCAGCTTGGCGAGGCGAATTTAGGCGTGGACGACCTGCCTGACGGGTATTCGTTCCGCTATCCGGCGGGCAGGACGATATTACTCGCGATCGCCGAGTTTGTCGCCCTGGAAAGCCGATGCTGCCCGTTCTTTGATTTCGAGGTAAGCATTCCGAAAAATAGCGGGCCCGTCAGCCTTAGGATTATGGGTGGTAAGGGCGTGAAGCCGTTTATCAAAGAAGAACTGAAGGTCGCGCCCACCCGAGTGTGAGCATTGTTATCTCCTTTAGTCACGTCCTCTCATATCTTCCCTTTCTCCCTGATAATACTCGTAAATTCACCATGCCTAGAGCTGTTCGGGAACATTCGCGGCTGCGGGCCGTCTATTACTCATAGGCGGGACGAACAATCCCGCAAAGATCGCCCGATGGGAAAAGGGCGCTTCGGCGCTCAAAATCGCCGTATCCCGTGTTTGAAAACAGGTGAGGCGCGGGTAATAAAAACAAAGATGCGGCAAGCAGACGGCCGGGTGCAATCCCAATGGCGCGGCGCTCCGCAAGGATTTCAAAATGTCGGTTTTGACACTGGGTTCGCCCAGGGAAGTGTAAAGGATTACAACAATGTTCAACGCATTCAATACAAATCGTCGTTTCTTAACGGCCCCTCTGGCGGCGATGGCCGCCGTCACGCTTGGCGTTTGCGCTCCGGGAGCGTTCGCACAGTCGAACAAGCAGATCGTTCTGCGCTCCGGCTCGGTAATTCCCGTCAAGCTGAACACGGATTTGTCTTCCAACAATTCGTCGGAAGGCGACTCGTTTACCGCGAGCGTCGACAACAGCAAGCAGGCGTATGACGATATCCTTCACAACGCCACCGTGGAAGGCGTGGTGCAGGAAGCGACCCCCCAGGAAGGCAAGAACCCGGGAACGCTGAAGCTGGCCTTCAAGCGCCTTCGCCTTTCTGATGGCCGTTCCTACGCCATCTCCGGACGGGCGACCGGTCTGGATTCCAAGTCGGTCTCGACCGGCAGCGACGGTGTGCTGAAGGCGAAAGCCAACACCAAGAATAAAGACCTGACCTACGCCGGCTACGGCGCCGGCGCCGGAGTTCTGGCGAGCGTACTGAGCGGCGGCAAGCTCAAGCTTGAGAATATTCTGATCGGCGCGGCTCTGGGCTACGGCGCCAGCCAGCTGACCAAGGACAAAGATGTTCATGACGTGGACCTCAAAGAAGGAACGGCTATCGGCGTTCTTCTGGATGACAGCGTGAAGTATTACCATCGCGCTGGCGCAACGACCCAGAACCCGAGCACAAACAAGGCCGGCAAGTACTACACTTACCAGGGCCACCCGTACTTCCTGAACGCCCGCACCGGCGTCCGCACCCGCCTCGACTAGTTGCAAAAGCCTGAATAGAAATTAGCCCCTCTTACGGATGACGTGAGAGGGGCTGATTTTGTGTTGGGTTTCTCATTCTCTCGGGCTGGATATACAAGAAGTATGAGCCACGAAGAAGCCGAAGCCCTGACGGAGTTTATCAAAGACCACGACAAACGGTTCGAAGCTAAGGCGCGCACGGAAGGCGGCGACAGCTCCGTTCTTCTCACTCCCGTTTCCGACGGTGTTCCGTTGGCGCCGATCGTCAGCATTGAACAGTATCGATCTGAGCAGATTGATGCGAATGATCACGAACCGACCGTGCGCGCCGCGTGGGAAGCCTGGTCGGCGCGCCATGAGTAACGATCCGCCGATGTCCGTCCGAATTGGCTGCGCCGGCTGGAGCGTACCGAAAGAGTATGCCGCGTCGTTTCCGGATGAGGGAAGTCATCTTGAGAAATACGCGACTAAACTGAACTGCGCCGAAATCAATTCGTCATTTTACAAGCCGCACCGCCCTTCGACTTACGAACGCTGGGCCGCCTCCGTTCCGGATGGTTTCCAATTTTCCGTCAAAGTCCCGCGCGAGATTACCCACACGCGAAAGCTTACGGACTTCGCCGAGCCGCTGGCGCAGTTTTTAGAGGAGTGTGGTCACTTAGGGGAGAGGCTTGGGCCGCTCCTGGTCCAATTGCCGCCCAGTCTCGCATACGACGCCAACTTAGCCGCGCCATTTTTTGAGGCTTTGAACGCACAGCACAACGGCGATGTCGTGTGCGAGCCGCGTCACGAGAGCTGGTTCACGCCCGAGGCCAATGCGCTGCTTGTCCAGTATCACATCGCGCGCGTTGCCGCCGACCCCGCCCGGACGCCCGAAGCCGCACATCCTGGAGGGTGGGGCGGCGTCTCTTATTATCGCCTGCACGGCTCGCCCCGTATCTATTACTCCGCCTATTCTGAAGATTATTTGAAGGCGCTTGCGGCGTTACTGGCGCCCGGCGATTGGTGCATTTTCGACAATACCGCTTCCGGGTCGGCGATAGGGAATGCGCTCTCACTCATGATGCATGCTCTGGGGAATAATTCCAAAAATTAACACTTACATAATATTCGCTTAATCTTTTCTTAACCAAGCTTTGGTAAACTCAGGCTCACTTGTGCAAACGTTTGCGCAGCCATGAAGTGCCGACGCAATCACACGCGGTTTTGGCAGGAAGTGAAACATGCAACTAAACAAACCTCAGACGATCTCACGGCAACGTATCGGCTTTACACTGATTGAGCTTCTCGTTGTGATCGCTATTATTGCGACCCTTGCGGCGATCTTGTTTCCCGTCTTCGCGAAGGTGCGGGAAAAGGCTCGTCAGACGGCGTGTTTGAGCAACTGCAAGCAGATGGGCATGGCGGTCATGATGTACACGCAGGACTACGACGAGACATTCCACAAGAGCAACAGCTCCACCACGTTTGAAGTGCACGCCGTGCCTCCAATGTTCGGCTTCGGCGCCAACAAGGCGATCCGAGGGTACACGAACTGGCCCTGGTTTTACGGCCCCTATGTCAAGAGCGTGAATGTTTTCGATTGTCCGGAGAGCCCGGACGGTCCCGAGCAGCTGACGAAGACGGACTGGACCAACGACGGCAACTACGGCTTTAACTACGATGGCCTTTGCCGCGCCGTCAATCTGCCGGCGCGTACGCTGTCTGAGCTGGAGGAGCCGGCCAGTGTTTATGTCATCTTCGACAGCGGCGATCCCGATCCTGTCTCTGGAAGCAATACCTACGACAATCTGCTCGAAGCCCTGGATCTCAACCTCAACTGCTCCACGAATATGTGGACCAGTGGATACAGTAAAGAAGCGGCGCTTCGGCACTTTGGGCGCAGCAACATGGTGTTCGCCGATGGGCATGCTCACAGCATCACCTGGCAGCAAATGCTGACCCGCAACGGCAATGATGTCGCGCCATGGATGATCCAATGGTCCGGCTCCGAAGCCGCCGCAAGCCGCTGCACGGTCAATGGATGTCCGCCTCCGGTCGCCGGGCCGGGAAAATGCTTTGATCCTGCGCGTCTGCCGGGATAACGAAAAGAAAACTTAGAATCTCAGGTTAAATTGAAGACGTCCTGTGCTCGCCTACGGCGGTCAGGGCGTCTTTTTCTGTCCTCAGTTGAAATATTTTCAGAAGTTAATGTTCCCATAACATTCGCTTAATCTCCTCTTAACAGGACGCTGGTAAACTCCTCACTGCTCAAGCAATCGTTTGCGTTCTCATTGATGACCCTTTCATTAACGCTTTTACTAGACAGGAAAGAAAACATGCAGCTACTAAAATCCCATCGCCAAATCAAAGGCTTTACCCTGATTGAGCTACTCGTAGTTATCGCAATAATCGCGATCCTCGCCGCCATTCTGTTCCCCGTATTCGCCCAAGCTCGTGAAAAGGCCCGCCAGACCGCGTGTCTGAGCAACATGAAGCAGATCGGCACGGGCATGATGATGTACACGCAGGATTACGATGAATCGATCGTGCCATCGTCAAACACGACTTCCTGGCCAACGATGATTTATTCTTACATCAAGAACACCCAAGTATTTGTGTGTCCCAGCGCTAATGACGGGTTTTCCGGAAGTGATGCGAAATATATTCCCGGAATGAACAAATTCACTGGCGTTGCGGTAACCGTTGGAACTTCCGCTGGCGACGGCACCTCCACAAGCCTTTCCATGGTTCCGCGACTGTCTTACGCTCGAAACTTGATCCCAACGCAGAACGGAACTGGAGCGAAGCCATGGGATAACATCATTGCGCTTCGCCCATGCAACAATGGTAAAACCTATCCTGGGTTTGTGGACTACGCAGGTAACCAGAAATCCGGATGGGTTGGAAAAGGCACGACATTCACGCGCTCCATGGCCGAAATTGAGGATCCGGCGGGCACCATTCATATCGTGGACGGCATGGTCTCTTATTTGGCTCTTACGCCAACGACCTTCAACCAGGGGCCTTCCATGCGCGGCCTGCAGTATGATAACCGTACCGACATGTTCAACGATGCGACGTATTCCAAGGTTGCTTATCGTCACACCGGCGGCTTTGTGGTCCTCTATGGCGATGGTCACTCGGGATACAAGAAGTGGGGATCGACCACGCCGTGTATGTGGACGATCCAGGACGATCAGTGCAACTAATCCGTCGAATTTGAATGAATGGCCGGCGAGCTTATGCTCGCCGGCTTGAGTTGTTCTTGGCGTCAGATATAATCTGATGGGAAATGCTTTGCAAGGAAATGATTGAACGATGCGAATGAAATTGATCCCGGCGGCCGTCCTGGCCGTTGCGGGCGCGGCGGCCGTGATGGCGGCCACACCGCATCTCGCTCCGGCGACCAAGGTCGCCGGAACTCCTCTTGT
>NZ_JBDSQY010000274.1:0-8795 GCF_039929585.1 Capsulimonas sp. | reverse complement strand
ATCTTGCCTTCATCCTCATTTCATTGGCGGCACGAATGTTAATACTAGTTAAATTGTGAATGTTGCAATGAAAACAAAATACCAGAGTCTTTCCGGTTGCTGTTAATGATGCGTGACGGCCATGACGGGACTTGAACCCGCGACCTCTGCGCCGCCGCAGGCGGCGCCACCGTCTGCGACTCCGCGCGCTGGCGAAGCGCGCTTACACAGCGCTCTCTCTTCTGAGTGACTTGACCGCCGCCTGAATTATACCCTTGCACTTCAAAGCCGTTTTGCTAATTGTCTATTACTCTTTGTCTTTTGTGCTTTCGGTCAGAGCCTTTGACAAGAAGAAAGACGTGGGGCGGTAGCCGACTTTGTCGTAAAGAGCGACCGCCGCATCGTTGTCGGTGAACACTTGGAGATCTAGCTGCTGAACGCCGAGATCTCTCGCTTTGACTTCCAGCGCAGCGAGCGCTTCCGCGCCGATTCCTTTGCCGCGATGCTCCTCATGAACGCCGATATACCAAATTTCGCCGACTGTTCGATGGGGCTTTGGGATCACACGCAGGATGACATGGCCGAGCGACGGCTTGTCGGCAGCTTCGTGTATCGTAAGAAAGTAACAATTTGGCGCGTTGAGGCCACCAAGAATTAGCCCTTCTCGTGTCTGACGCGCCTCTTCTTCGGCGTCTTCGGCGCTAATTCTGCCGGATTTCGTCAGCGATTCCGCATAAATCTGCCCGACTGTTTCGGCCACGATCAGAAAATCAGCCTCGGTCATTGGAAATAGATCGATCAAATCTCAGTGCTCCGTATCCCGGGTGACGGCATAGATGTGGCAGACTTTGCCATCGTACTCAGCCTGGTCCACAGGTCTCATCCCATTTTTCTCAGCCACCCGAATAGAGGCGATGTTGCCTGGATCGATGATCGAAATTAACCGGGGAACATCCAGATGCTCGAATCCCCATTTGCAGACTGCCGTGGCGGCCTCCGTAGCAAACCCCTGACCCCAGTGCGATTGATCCAGTCGGTACGCCACTTCAATTTCATCGACGCCGCCCACTCGCTGTGGGATCAATCCACAAAGTCCGATCAATCTCCCATTGGCTTTATGGACAACGGCCCAGAAGCTGTGCCCTCGCTGTTCTTGAAGCGTTCGGTACCAAGCAATCGCTCGGGCCGCCGTTTCGCGGGAGCGTGGTCCGGACGCGAAGAACCTCATGACGTCCGGGTCGGCCTCGATCGCCGCGAAGGCGTCCAGATCGTCGGAACTGAAAACGCGGATTGTGAGGCGGTTTGTTTCTAGAATGTGCATTACAACGTCATTGCGTGACGGCCATGGCGGGACTTGAACCCGCGACCTCTGCGCCGCCGCAGACGGAGCCACCGCCTGCGACTCCGCGCGATGGCGAGGCGCGCTTACACAGTGCTCTCTCTTCTGAGCTACATGACCGCCGCCAAAATTATACCAGCGATACGTCTGCTTAGGACTTGATTGCTGATGAAGGCCGGGAAGGAATCGAGCATCCAATAACGAACCAATCAAAAGGAACGACTTGGAGTTTAACAACGATTGATCACAAAATCACAGGTAATGGACGCGGTGGCCGAAGTCGGCTTGAGCGCATATACGGCGGAGATCGAGGCGCAGATCCTGCCATCTATCCGAATCTCGTATCCCGAGATTGCCGCCGAAGCATCCGGATTAGGACAATCACGCATCGGCGGCCTCCCCGATCTTCCTGCCGACATAAAATGGCCCACCGCATCTGGATACGATCAATCCCATATTGATCGAGTGGATCCGCTGCTCTTCCTGGCGCAGATCAATTTAGCGGACATCGCGGAATACGATCCTGACAGTCTGCTCCCGCATTCCGGCCTCCTCTTGTTCTTCGCGGCGAACTGGGTGAACGTTATCTCCGAATACCGTTTGTCCGATGGGCTGTGGAAGGTAATTTACGTCGAGGACATTACGACGCTGAAACCCGCATCCGCGCCGGAACTCCCCGAAGGGCTTCTGGAAGACGAAGACTATTCCCAGAAGGCGCCCAAAGGCCATATGTTCCGTCCATCAGCGATCGAATTCTCCGTAGAGATGACGATCCCGCAGGCGTTTGAGCATCCTACCGTCCAGCTTCTTCGATCTGCAGACGAGGGAGACGAGGCATTCTGGAATCTGAAAGAATTGCTTTATCCAGGAAGAGAAGACGATATTCCAAGCAACCACCCGCCTATTCATCGGATGCTGGGACACTCGCAGCTGGATCAAGTCTGTTTCTTGCGGTGGGATTTAATTCTTCTCTTACAGCTTGGATCGGAAATCCGAATCCCAAAGCCTTCCGACGCCACAAATATCTATTGGGAGTTCGGTGGAACTGGGTGCTTTTTCATTCGCCCGGATGATTTGCGAGCGCGTAACTTCTCAGAAGCTGAGCTAATTTACGAAACGGATTGAAATAAACGCAGGGAGAGTTCCGTCACTTCAAAGAACCTGAGCTGTACACAGGTTATGCGGACAATTGACCCATAAGCGCCGGCATATCGAGCAGCATGCGGCTTTCGGCAAATAGCCCTTCGCGCACAACATCGATCACGACACCCCAAACATTGATCGCTTTTCCCGTGGCCGGCATGCCCATGAAATCGCCGCTGTTCGTCCCTGTCAGAGTAAATCGAGTGACCACGGTATCTCCCTCGGCGACCTGCTCGTCGACAGTCCAATTCATGTCGGGAAACGCAGAAACCAAGCCGGTGACCGCGTCCCGCAATCCGGCGCGGCCAGGTCCCTGCCCAGGAAACGGAATACGCTCGATAAAGTCCTCGGCGACAATTTCCTCCATGGCGTCCAGGTTCTTAGCGTTCAGGACTTCGTCCATGAAACGGTTAATGACTTGCTTGTTTTCTAGAGACGACATGCGTTCGATTCTCCCTTGAATGCTTCCGTGAAGAGGAGAAGCATTGCGTTATCCATAATACCTCTCTTGATCTCAGTTTAGTGCGGCTGCATAATGGGCGGAGCAAACAATGGGCAACGACAATTTTGTGATCATCGGCCCCGCCGGCGTCGGCAAAAGCACCACGGCGCAACTGCTCGCCGAAAGAACAAGGCGGCCACACGTTTCCCTGGACCGAGAACGATTTCGCTATTACGACGAGATCGGTTATGACCGTGCGCATGCCGACGAACTGCGAAAAAACGACTTCGAGGCGCTGCTGCGATACTACGAACCTTTCAACGCCCACGCCGTCGTGCGGATTACGAAAGAGCATCATGGAGCCATCATCGATTTCGGCGCCATTCACTCCGTGTACGACGATCCCCAACTTGCTGCGCAGGTGAGGGAAACCCTGTCCCCTTGTCCGAATGTCTTCCTCTTACTCCCGTATCCAGAAACTGACCGCAGCATCGACTTTCTGATCGACCGTGGCAGTGGAGACACGCCGCTTGCGCCAGATCAAGAGGCAATGTGGCGGCGGATCATTCGTCGCTTCCTGGAACGGTCCGATAACGCAAGCCTCGCAACGCACACGATCTACGTCTCGAATAAAAGCTCAGATGATATTGTGGGGGAGATGCTGAGCTGTATTGTCTGATATTATCCGGGATTGAGGCTATCGCGCCGTCGGACGATCATTGCGGAGCATGGCCGCAGCCCGCAGCGTTCGTAGAATGGCTGTATGTCAGGATCGCAAACGAGATCGATCGCATAAAGATGATCTAACTCAGCAAGCATCCGTGTGACAAGCTGCTTGCCGATGCCAAGATTTTGATGTGCCGGCCGCACCTCCAGCGACGAGATGTAGCCGAACAGAACGCCGTCCGTAAGTGCGGTGATAAAGCCGACAACCGCGTTCTCGTCTTCATCAATCGCCAGCACGCGACAGTCGCTTTTGTGTAGTAATTGACGAAGAGTTTCCGGAGAGGGCGGGGTCGGCCAGCCGACGAAAAATCCGGTTAGCTGTTTTGCGGTGATTGACGTCACGTCGCTTGTGTAGATGATGTTGTTCATAAGAACGAAGAGGACTGCGTATCGTCAAACGGTTGGTCGAAGCAGAAACCACATAGCAAGGATATTGATGAACAGCTTCACTCCATATGTTCCGTGAATACGTCCTGGGCTGACGCCGCAAGTAGTTTGTTAACATCGTTACCACGGAAAAGATGACGTATGGAGCCTGACTGCCATATTGAATCCGACGCCCTCAATCCTGCAACCCGTTTATGGCAGCGTAAAGACGGGGCTTACTTTCGATTTTCCCTGCCGTATTGTCGTAATCCGAAGCTTGGTTTGGGCGGAAGCCTTTATCGTACCTTCGAGCATCGTAGAACTACTGCCGTTAGCAGGCTCGGTCATTCTCAGGTCGGGAATATGAAACTGAGCAACTGTTTGCGGCGAGATCATATCACGGACAATGATTGTGGAAGGCGCCTGCTTCCTTCCAAGAGTGTCATACGTTACCATTACTTCAATGCTTGTGGCGTCATTTCGAGTAAACCCAACTTTAATGTAAATGCCGTCGAGTATTGGAAGCCATTCTTTCGGTCGCGCTGGAGCTATTACGACTCCTTTTGGGTTGGTGTATTGGTTCGTTCTAGCATTCCATGCCAGGTGCATCGATCGAAGCTTATTTACGATGTCTGTCGCTTCGCGCTCTTGAGAATTTTGCCAAATCCTGGTTGTCTCGCTGGATCCGACAAGGCGAATGATCTGGTTCATGATCATGCCTTTCCACGCCTGCCGGTTGTCGTAATTCTCTGACCGATACACGCTGGAAGCCTCTTGGGGAATCTCAAATGGGTCATTGGGCGGAACTAGTGCGCTGGCACGAACGACGCCGTGACTTCGTGCATAGGCTAGTTGGTTTTCCGCTGGAATGTTGGTCGTCAGTCTGCCTATTTGAGATGGCGGGAGCACAATGAGAGGAACGCCGTGTAGTATGAGGGCTCGATCCCGCTGCCCACTTGCTTCCGTATACGGCATTCCTTTGAGACTGGTGTCTGTGAATAGCGCGCGAAGTATGACGTATATATCGCTAGATGGAACTAGTCGGCAATATTCGGTGAGCACCGCTAACGCTTTGCTCTTACCCAATGGTTGCAAGGCATTTACGATCCGAATGACGATGAGAGGGTTGTAAGATTCGCCATCAATGTCTCCATACATGCTAATGGGATTGTATGCAAGGCCATTATTGGGTTCAGTTTGCTCTCTGATCCGGTCAATTAGGCTGAGCAATTTTCGTAACTGACGCTCACTGAATAGTCCCGAGACAGGGGCCGCAGACATACGGCTGGGGAAGCGGGCATCGTCGTTGATACGGCCGATAACACGGCCGTTGCGGAGACTTACATAGCCTAGAGTAGGAAATGTGAGGTGACCGCTTGCACCATAGCACCAGGTAACGTCATAGCTGCGGTCGTCCGTTTCCTCTGGCCTAACGATATCGTCCGGTGGACCAAGTAGCTTGAGGAGTTTAGCCATCGACATGCCATTGTGAACCAACGTCATTTTTCGAGCAAACGCCGTCCGATCCGGTAACGCCACTTGTGAGGACGCCAAACATTCGACTGACGCGACCAGCAATAATGCCGCAATTATCGACAGTAATTTCATCATCTGATCTGCCTCTTTAGGCTCAAGTCTACCACACACTAAGATCAAAGCGTGCAAACAAGGCGACGAGCTTATTGAGCGGCAGGCCGACGACATTAAAGTAGTCGCCGTTGATCTTAGGGATGAAGGCGAGGGCTTTGCCCTGGATGCCGTAGGCGCCGGCTTTGTCGAGGGGTTCGCCGGTGGCGACGTAGGCGTTGATGGTTTCGGTGGGGATGGGGTCGAAGGTGACGTCGGTGACGGCGTAGTCGGTGAGGGGGGCGCCGGGGACGCCGTTGGTGACGGGGAGGATGCAGATGCCGGTGTAGACTTGGTGGGTTTGGTTGGAGAGTTCGGTGAGCATGCGGCGGGCGTCGGCGGGGTCTTTGGGTTTGTTGAAGTATTCGCCGCGCAAGGTGACGGTGGTGTCGGCGCCGATGACAAGGGCGTCGCCCTGGGTTTGGGCGGCGACGGCGGCGGCTTTGCCGATGGCGAGCTGCATCACCCAATCTTGGGGAGTGAGTGAATCGCGGTCGAGGCTGTCTTCGTCGTAGTCGCTGCCGATGACGTCGAAGGTCAGGCCAAGCACGCCGAGGAGTTCACGTCGGCGGGGCGAGGTCGAGGCGAGGATGATCCGGGGAGCGCTCATGCGCGTTGATTTCCTCCGTGGAAGAGTTTCATGAGGACGGCAGGCAGGGTGACTTTCGGTTCGGTTCGGGCTTTCACGCGGGCGATGTTGCTCTTGTGTTTGACCAGCACATAGAGGGACACCAGAAGCCCGAAGACTGCGTAGGGCAGCGTGTACCCGTTTAAGACCCAGATCAGCACGCAGGCAATGGGAACGGCGATGATGCTGGAAATGGAGATATAGCGCGTGGCGGCGAGCACCAGGCCCCAGAAGAGGAAGCCAATCAGGGCGGCCAAGGGGTTGAAGCCGAGAGCGACGCCGACGGAGGTGGCGACTCCTTTGCCGCCTTTGAATTTCAGGAATGGGCTGGCGTTATGGCCCGTGATCGCGGCGAGGCCGACGAACATGATGAACCAGGGCGAAACTCCGGGAAGATGGTGGGCGGCAAGCACCGGGATGAAACCCTTCATGACGTCCGCCGCGAAGACGATGGAGCCGCAGACCGGGCCGAGCGTGCGCCAGACGTTAGTCGCGCCGATATTGCCGCTGCCGTACTCGCGGATGTCGATCCCCTTGACCATCTTGCCGGTGATCAGGCCGATGGGGATCGATCCGCACAGATAGGCGAGCAGCAGAAGCAGCAAATAGACGGGGTTCACTTGGCGTTGACCGGCATTTCCAGGGCGAATTTCGAGACTTTGACGTGGTTCGGGATCTCGATCGGATACTTACCATCGAAGCAGGCGCGGCAGAACTTATCTTTGTGGATGCCGATAGCGCGCGTCAGACCGTCCAGGCTCATGAAGCCCAGGCTCGTCGCGCCGATCAATTGGCGAATCTGCTCCACCGTGTGGCGATAGGCTACTAAGTCTTCCTGGTTCGCCATATCGATGCCGTAGAAGCAGGGGAACTGCACGGGCGGCGCGGTGATCCGGACATGGACCTCGGCGGCGCCGGCGTCGAAGAGGCGCTTGACGATCTGCCCAGTGGTCGTGCCGCGGACGATGCTATCGTCCACCATCACGACGCGCTTGCCAGCGAGCGCTTCCTTGATCGGCATCAGCTTCATCCGGACACCGGCCTCACGCATGCGCTGGTCGGGCTGAATAAACGTGCGGCCGATATATCGGTTCTTCACGACGCCTTCGCCGTACGGAATGCCGCTCGCTTCCGCGAAGCCGATCGCGGCGGGCGTCGCGCCGTCAGGGATCGGCATGACCATGTGCGCGCCGGGGCAGGGGTGCTCCTTCGCCAGCTCATGGCCCATGCGGCGGCGGGCGTCGTGCAGGCCGCGCCCGTACATCGTGCTGTCGGGGCGCGCGAAGTAGATGAACTCCAGCAGGCAAGTCGCGTGGCGCTCCTTGGGGACCGCCTGTCGCTCTCGGAAGCCGTTTTTATCGATCACAACCATCTCGCCCGGCTCGATCTCGCGAACATATTGTGCGCCAATCGTATTTAATGCGCAGGTCTCGGAGGCGACGACGTAATGCTTGTTGTCGAGGAGCCCAAGGCAAAGCGGGCGGACGCCGTAGGGGTCCCGAATAGCGATGAGAGTATCTTCGGTGAGGATGCAGACGGAGTAGGCGCCGCGCAGGCGGGTCATGGTGTGCGCGATCGCGTCCTCCAGCGTTTTGTCCTGCTGGGTGGCGATCATGCGGGCGATGACTTCGCTGTCGTTGGTGGTTTCGAAGACGACGCCCTGCGCCTGCATCTCCTCACGCAATTCTTCCGTGTTGATCAGATTGCCGTTGTGCGCGACGGCGACGCTGCCGTCGCCCCACGCGCAGTGCAGCGGCTGGGCGTTGCGCAAAATGCTGGAGCCGGTGGTGGAGTAGCGGGTGTGCCCGATGGCGATGTAGCCCTGGAGCTGAGAGAGAACGCGTTCGTCAAAGATCTGGTTGACGAGGCCCATCTCCTTGTACCACTTGAGGTGTTCGCCGTCCGACACCATCATGCCGGCGGATTCCTGGCCGCGATGCTGGAGCGCGAACAGGCCGAAGTAAGTCAGTCGTGCGACATCGGCATCCGGCGCATAGATGCCGAATACCCCGCACTCTTCCTTGGGCGTGTCATCGTCGTCACGCGCGGCGGCTGCGGCAAGCGCCAATGCGTCGTCATCAAACTTCGTTGTTTCCAAGAGTGCTGAAATCCTACCGTCAGTACGAGAACAGGCCGGGGCCTGAAATTGGGGCGGTCTTCATTGTCGTCGCCGACATATGAAAATCCGCCCCATTAGTGTACCCCAAGAGACCCCGCCGGAGTCCCGTGAATCTGCGAGAATGTGAAACGGACGCGTGGGACTCTTGTTCCCAATGCTGTCCAGGCCCAGATTGGCCGGCGAATAAATTCGCGCCTAGAAATGCACGATGTGTCCCTCCGGACACTCCAGAAACGTAATCGTAAACGAGCCCTAATCTGGAGTCCACGGAGGTCGGGTGCCCTCTGGGCGTCGTGCACTTCTAGAAGCGGTGCCGAAAAGTCTTCGATATCTTTGGGGATTTGACAAGGATAAATTTTGTCCTTGTCGAATCTCTTCTTATGATTGGCAAGCGTTCCTCCCAGCCGGCATTATTCGATGTTGGCAA
>NZ_JBDSQY010000273.1:0-8098 GCF_039929585.1 Capsulimonas sp. | reverse complement strand
GGGCGTGAACCGCGAGCCCGGGCAGGGAGATCGGGATCTCGCCTGCGGCGACGGACGCCGGAAGCGTGGATCCGCCTGGGGAGACCGGCAGGCCGTTTTGGACCGGCAGGCCGCCCTGAGCGGGCTGCTGTACTTGGTGCAGGGTCTCGGCGAAGGTCTGCTGGCCAGGCGCGGGCGGCTGCGTGTTCTGGCTCAGGGTGTCGATGCGCTGCTGTATTTCGGAAATGCGGCTTTGGATGCTGCTGAGATCGTCGGGCATGGTTTCTTACTCCTGCATTCGTCGGTGCGTGAAGCGCGAGCTGACCAGCTCGTCCAGCTCCAGCTGCGTGCGGCGCTCCGCCTGCTGGGCGTGCGCCACTTTTGCTTTGTCCTTGACTTTGTCCAGGGCCTGACGGTTCTGGGCGGCGTCGATCATGTTGAGCTTGAACGCCTCGCGCGCGATATTCAGGTCAAGAACATGGCCTTCCTGGCCCCGGATATTGACCGTGACCGTTTGCAGATACTCCTGATACATCCGTGTTTCGGCGGGATCGAAGGCGTCGTCGCGGCGCGCGCACAGCTCTTCCAGGATCGCCGCGCGGATGTCGCGCAGCTCGTCGAGAAGGGCGTCGGCCTTGCGATATAATTGATCGGCGGCGGCGAAGCTTTGCTGCGCGGCTTTTTCCTGGCGCTCACGCTGCTCCAGAACCGTTTGAAGACGGAACCTAAAGTTCTTCATTCTCGAACATTCCCTCTAGCGCCGCGACGGTTTCGTCGAACGAGTTTTTCTCGTGGACGCCCTGTCGCAGGAATGCGCGGATCGGCTCGATCATTCGGCGGGACGCGTCGATCCGTGGATTGCTGCCTTCGGCGTAAGCGCCGATATTGATCAAATCTTCGGCTTCACGATAAGTGGACATCATCTCGCGCAGCTGGCCGGCTGCCTTGCGCTGCTCGGGCTCCGTCACCTGGGGCATGACGCGCGAGACGCTGCGTGACACTTCGATCGCCGGATAGTGGTTGCGCGCTGCAAGATCGCGCGAGAGCCAGATGTGACCGTCGAGGATACCGCGCACGGTGTCCGCGATCGGCTCGTTTTCATCGTCGCCTTCCACCAGCACGGTGTAAAGCGCGGTGATGGTGCCCTTGTCGCTGGCGCCGGCGCGCTCCAGCAGCTTGGGCAGGATGGCGAAGACGCTCGGCGTATACCCGCGTGTCGCCGGCGGCTCGCCGACCGCAAGGCCGACTTCGCGCTGCGCCATCGCGAAGCGCGTGACCGAGTCCATCATCAGCATGACGTCCTTGCCCCGGTCCCGGAAGTATTCGGCGATAGTGGTCGCGATGAACGGCGCCTTCAAACGGACCAGCGGCGGCTGGTCCGAGGTCGCAATCACCAGCACGGAACGGGCGAGGCCTTCGGGGCCAAGGTCGCTTTCCACGAACTCACGCACCTCGCGGCCGCGTTCGCCGACCAGGCAGATGACGTTGATATCGGCCGTCGTGTTGCGGGCGATCATGCCCATGACCGTGCTTTTGCCCACGCCCGATCCGGCGAAGATGCCCATGCGCTGGCCCTTACCCAGTGTGAGCAAACCGTCGATGGCGCGGATCCCGAGCTGGATCGGCTCGGTGATTCGTTTACGCGTCAGAGCGTTGGGCGGGGCGCAGTTAATGGGGTAGTGACGCGCGCCGTGCGCCGCCAGGCTGCCTTTGCCGTCCGCCGGCTCGCCAAGGCCGTCGAGAATACGGCCCAGCAGATGGTCGCCGACGATCGTGTGCTGGGTATGTCCTGTGGCGACGACTTCAGAACCGGGCTTGATTCCTTCCATCTCGCCCAGCGGCATCAGCAGGACGCGATTGGCCTTGAAGCCCACGACTTCGGCTTTGATGACCGGCGCATTGCGGCCGCCATGGCGGATCTCGCAAATCTCTCCGACCTGCACGGTGGGGCCGATGCTTTCCACAACAAGGCCGATGACCTGACTGACGAGGCCGTTGGCGCGCACGGTGTCCAGGCGACTGACGACCGATTCGTACTTGCTGAGGTCGATTTCGGGAGGCGGTCCCGCTGGAATTGTCAGCTGGCTCGCCATGGCTATTCGTTCTCCGAATTCTCATCCTGGATCAAATGCCGCTCGACTTCGGCGAGCTGCGTCTCGATCTTCGCGTCGATGGTGCCGGCGTTGGTCTCAATAACGCAGCCGCCCTCGCCAACGCGGCGGTCGTCGAGGATTTCCAAATGACGCAGTCCATCGACGATGCTCATGATATCTTCTTTCGCGCCGCGCACGCGGGCGGAATCCGGCATGGAGACTCGAATCCGCACATTCTCTTTATCCACGACACGCCGCAGGGCATTGCGGATAATCGCCATCACGACATCCGGGTTCTGCTTCACCTCGGTCTTGATGACCTGGCGGGCGATGGTCAGAACGAGCTCCAGCATGTCGTTTTCCTGGCGCTCCCAAAGCTGAGTGCGTCCTGCGACGATCTCGTCGGCGAGTGTCTGGAAATCCTCACGCAGTCCGTCACGATAGGTGACCCACTCGCCGCGCAGCTCCTCGGCGACTTCCGTGCGCGCGGTGTTTTCTCCGGCGTGCCGGCCTTCCTGCCAGGCCGCCTCACGCATCGCTTCAGCCTGAGCGCGGGCGTCTTCACGCATTTCGTCGGCGTCGCGCCGCGCATCGGCGAGAATTTTGCTGGCTTCGGCGCGCGCATTCGCGAGCAGCGCGGCGAGATCGGGTCCAGTCTCTATCGGCGTCTGAGGCGCGCGCGAGGAGGGCGCTGGGGCCGACACAATCGGCGTGAGCGGCTGAAGCATATCCAAAAATGAAGTGACGGAGGCCATGTTAAGCGATCATCTCCTCGCCGCCGCCGCGGGCGACGATAATCTCTCCGGCTTCCTCCAGCTTGCGGATGATGTTGACGATCCGCTGCTGGGATTCTTCCACGGCGCGGAGCCGGACCGGTCCCATGAACTCCATCTCTTCCTTCATCATGGCGGCGGCGCGCTCGGACATATTCTTGTAGATACGCGCCTGCGTGTTCTCGCCGACACCCTTGAGGGCGATCGCCAGTTCCTTGGTGTCCACTTCCTTGAGCACCTGCTGGATCGCGCGATCGTCCAGAAGAATGATGTCCTCGAAGACGAACATCAGCTTCTTGACCTCTTCGGCGATCTCCGGGTTGCTTTCGGCGAGCGATTCGAGAATGGTCTTTTCCGTGGAGCGGTCCACCCAGTTGAGGACGTCCACCAGCGACTTGACGCCGCCGGCGTGCGAGAAGTCCGTGGAGACGACGCTGGAGAGTTTGCGCTGAAGCACGCTCTCTACCTCTCGAATCACTTCCGGCGGTGTTTTGTCCAGAGTGGCGATGCGGCGGGCGACTTCGGCGCGCAGATCCTGGGGCAGGCCCGAGAGGATGGCCGCCGCCTGGCTGGGCTGAAGATAAGCCATGATCAGAGCGATCGTCTGCGGGTGCTCGTTCTGAATGAACGTGATAATCTGTGAGGCGTCCGCTCGCTTGAGGAAGTCGAACGGCATGACCTGGAGGGCCTGGAGCACGCGCTCGACGATGGCGCCGGCGCGCTCCACGCCGAAGGCCGAAATGAGCATTTCACGCGCGGCGTCGATTCCGCCTTCGGCAATGAACTCCTGTGCGACGCAGAGCTCGTGAAACTCCTCGATGATCCCCTCACGGATATCGGCGGTGACTTTGCCCATGCGGGCGATCTCGACCGTCAGGTTCTCGATCTCATCCGGCGTCAGATACTGGTAAATCTGGCTGGCGGCTTCTGGCCCCAGAGCGACCAGCAGGATCGCGGCCTTTTGTCGGTTATTGAGCGGTTGCGGGCGTATGGCCATCGGGTTGACTTCCTCGAAACGAACTGCGGCGGAGCCGCGAGATTACAAAAGTGACTTAAGTTATCGGCCCTGCGTCGGCGTGTCTTCGGCCATCCATCCCTTGAGCAGCAGGGCGACGGATTCGCCATTGCTGGCGACCATATCCTGGATGCTTTCCATCTTGAGGTCCTGGTGCTCTTCGATGCTCGGAGCGTTCATACGGCGCTTCTGTTTGCGCGGCGCGACTTCGGGCATCTCGGCCAGGACGTCTTCCACACGCAGTGGGCGCTCTTCCAGAAGGGCGTCGAGGTCCGCTTCGGGCGTATCTTCCAGCATGCCGATATGTCCGCCGTTGCCGACCATCGCCAGCCGGGGCTCGCCGCCCTTGCTGGATTTGGCCAGGATGTAAAGCATGACGCATCCGAAGACACAGGCGGCCAAAGCCTTGGCGACATTCCCCCACATCTGCTCGGACATCATCGCCTTCATCTGAGCATCCTGCGCCAGCTGCGCGCTGTTGTCAAATGGAATCTGAGTGACGGTAACCATGTGGGCGGTGTCGCCGGGAACGGCGCCGATGGCGCCGCCCATCCACTTCTGGAGGCTGGCGACGACCACCGGCGGAACTTTGCTGTCGATCAGCGCGGACACAGAAATCATACGGACGCTTCCCGGCGCTTTCTGCGTGACGGTGTCCAGGGTGTTCGGCTGGTAATTCGTTGTGGTTTTCGCGCTCTTGTAGTTGCCGGAGTTCGAGCCGCCTGCTCCATAGCTGGGCGTGGTCAGATTGCTGCCCGCGCCGGCGACGCCTCCGGACTGCGGCGCTCCGGCGCCGCTGTAGCTTTCGCTGTTTTCCTGAACGCTGAGCGGCATCGGCGTCTTCATTCCTGAGGATGCGTTATGCTCAATCGCATGTGTTTGGATCTGATCGAAATCCAGGTCCGCAAGAACGCTGACCTTGGAGCGATTGATGCCCAGAGTGACGTCCAGTTGCTGCTGGATCTCACGTCGCTTCATCTCGGCATACCTTGCGCTCTGGTTAAGAGGCTGCCCCTCGCTGAGACCATCCGCGCCCAGGCCATCGGAGCCCCAAAGCGCGGCTCCTGTCTGATCGGAGATCGCGACCCGGTTTTCCTTGAGCCCGCTGATCGAACCTGCGACAACTGCGGCGATGCCTTTGATTTGGGCCGGACTGAGCGTTTGACCGGGATCCATCGTCAGGACGACGCTTGCGGTCGGCGGTGTGTTGTCTCCGAAGAGTGAGCTGTCGCTTCCCGTTGCGATAGTGACATGAGCCATCGCGATCCCGTCCATACCGGCGATCACCTTATCAAGCTCACCTTGCGCGGCGACAAGAAGCCGAACCCGCTCAACCGCGCTGCTGGTGCCCATGGTGATCTTATCGAGTGACTCCATGCCGACGATCTTCGTTTCCTTGCCGACGATTTCCGCCGATTCTGCGAACATCAAAGCGTTGCTGGCGTCTTTCGATGGAACGCTGATTGTGCTGTCTGCGGGGTTGTACTTCATCTGGATGGCGTGATCGCCTAGCGCCTTTTGGATGTCGGCGGCTTCCTTTGCGGTGACGTTGCTGTAGATAGTCTTGTAATCCGGCGCCGTGGCGAAACTGACGGCGAGCCCCAATCCAACCAGGATGAGAAGGCCCATGCCCGTGGCCGAAGCGCGCGTGACGGGACTGGCCGTTTGCCACCAATTTCGCAGCGAATCCAAAATGTTATTGAACGATCCCAAAGAAACTCACCCCCGAAGAACAAAATCGACACGAAGAAACAAACCGCGCGGACAACGACATCCGATTACATCGACATACGCATGATCTCTTGGTATGCTTCCACAACCTTGTTGCGGACCTGCGTTGTCATCTGGAGCGCGACGGTCGCCTGTTCCGAGGCGATCATGACGCTGTGAATATCGCTCGTCTTGCCAAGCGCGAAATCCTGCGTCATGGCTCCAGAATGGAGCTGGGCTGAGTTCACATCATTGATCGCCGATGTCAGTGTCTGGCTGAAGGATGGGGCGATCGCGTTGGGATCGCCTTCGCCGCCCATCAGGGAAGCGGCCGCTTTGCCGAGCTCGGCGGGCGATGTTGACAATCCGGAAGCCGCGATGGGCGTAAACATACTCATGGTCGTTAATCTCCTGAAATTCAAAAGTGAAAATATCGGTCGAAATCTTTAGACGGCAAACATACCTGTTTTCCGCTCCATGGGGATTCTTCCATGAACTGCGCGCGGTTTCACACGGTAATTTTCACAGAGAATCCATGGAAAAGCGAAAAAAGGCGGCCGTGTGAAACGGCCGCCTTTGCGGGGTGAAATGTGCGAATCGGAGCATGCCGAACGGAAGTTTTGTGGCGGTTTGGAGTTATGCGCGGCCGATCTCCAGGGCCTTTTCGGCCATTCCCTTGATCGACTGCACGGCGGAGACGTTGGCTTCATAAGCGCGTGAGGCGCTCATCATATCGACCATTTCGGTGACGGTGTCGACATTGGGCATGTTGACATAGCCCTGCGCATCGGCGTCCGGATGGCCAGGCTGGTAGACGCGCTTAAACGGGCTCTGATCCGGGACGATGCCTCGGACCTGCACGCCCTTGGTGACGGCCGGCGCATTGCCGTTTCCACCGCTGAAGCCCGCGAGCGCGTCCTGAAACGAACTCGTTCCCGCAGAGAATAAAACCTGCTGGCGCCGGTAAGGCGAACCGTCCGCCGATCGCGTCGTATTGACGTTGGCGAGGTTATCGGCGATGACATCCATACGAAGCCGCTCGGCCGTCATGCCCGAGCCGCTGATGGAAAGTGAATCCATGAAACCCATTGGTTATTTTCCTCCGCCGATCACGTATTTCATACTGGAGAACTGTCCGGACATCATCTGCGCCACTCCCTGATAATAGATCTGCGCCGCCGCCATTCGGGTAGTTTCGGAGTCAATATCCACATTGTTGCCATCCGGGCGCATCGCGCCGCCGCCTGTCGTGATGATCGCCGGGTTCGTTTTGGGCGTTCCGTCATCCGGGGGCGTCATGTGTCCGCTGTCGGAAACGTTCATCGTCAGCGTTTCCTCCTGGCCTTCGCCGCGCGCCGCCGCCATCACGGCTTCGAATGACGCGTCCTTGCGCTTGTATCCGGGCGTGTTGACATTGCTCAGGTTATTGGAAAGAGCCTGCATCCGCGCCGAGCCAAAGTCCAGCGCGTTCGATAAAAGATTGACGGTGGTGTTGTCCATGCTTTCATTGTCGGCGCATGTGCGGGGGATCATTAGGGGTATTTGAAAATCTTTACTGAAAAAGATACGGGTTTTTTGCGGAGCGGTCGAGACGTGGTCTATTTCCCCCACGTCAATAAAAAAGTCCTCTCTTATTCAAAAGAGAGGACGGAGATTTGCGTGGAGAAACAGCGGTTACGCCATACGGCGGCGGCGGCCGCACAGGAGCAGGGCGCTGAGAGCGAACGCTCCGAGGGTGAGCGAGGCGAACGCGCCGGGTTCGGGGACAGCGGTGATGGGCGTAAGGGTAGCGACGATGGACGGTTCGTACACGCCGTCGCTGTGATAGCCCGTTGCGGTCGGCGTCAGGCTCGTGAAGTCTGAGGCGACCAGTTCGCTGCCAACAGGGCCTGACGTGGCGATGGGCGTGAATGATCCGTCGAGCAGCTGGAAAGTGAATGCGTCGGGCGTCACCGGCTCGACGCCGGCGCCGGCAAGCGTCAGGTCGAACGTGATCGTTCCCGTGGCGCTATTGATCGTAAACCCCTGCGCGAAATCGGCTAGCCCGCCCGTTCCGGCGTTGGTGTCCGTAAGCCCCAGCGTGTTCGCGCCGCCCAGAGCGCCGCTGACGTCGCCCAGGGTCGGCGGCAGGACCGCCCCAAGGACGCCGCCGTTGATGGAAAAATTAGAGACGCCCGCGAAGCTGTTCCCGTTGCCCAGCCCCGAGCCGTCGGTGAGCGTAAATTCGACATAGTATGTCCCCAATCCGTTCAGCGCCCCGGTGGTGATGGAGACATGCTGCGTGCCCGCCTGCGCCGCGTGGCCCGCGCCGAGCGCGCACGCCGCAAGGACGAAAATGCCGATTTGTTTGATGACATGATTTTTCATATGTGTTCCTTGAATGATAAATGACGGAAGGCCCTCACCCCCCGGCCCCCTCTCCCAATTCTGGGAGAGGGGGAGTTAGATAAAGACAGAGATTTTTGTCTGAGCTTTATGGTCTTAACCTGAAAACTCTGGCTCCCCTTCTCCCAGAATTGGGAGAAGGG
>NZ_JBDSQY010000272.1:0-3656 GCF_039929585.1 Capsulimonas sp. | reverse complement strand
GAAGACGCAGGGCTTCACGACGGTCGTCTTCAACGATTTGCTGTTGGGAACGGTGATCGGGTCGTTTCATGACCATTTATACCCACAACCAAGCCTGCACGTTATATCAGAGACAGAGAGTCAATATCTTGCAACGAAAAATGTGCTCTTGTACAATTTTAGATGATTTTTGGGGCTTTTTATTTATGTAACCGAGCACATAACCACTACATTTTTCGGGATCCAATGATAAGCAGGCCATTTGCAGCGATATCGGAAGACAAACGCCATTTGGCGAGCTCATCAATAAGCGTAGAAATCAGCGGAACAGTTCCTTAATCATATCGACTTCCCGATCGCGCTCGGCCAGGAGGCGGCTGAGATGGACGTTATAATTTACGGCCTCTCCCGGAAGACTTCTTGGCCTTCTCACGCTTTAGCAAGGCAGAAGGCTTCTCAGAAACATTCGCGGCAGCCTGCGGCAGATGCGCGTTGTAATCTCTCAGGATCACATCAATCTGTTTCTGCGTCACGGACGTCGGCAGCACTTCGATCACCCTGCCGTAGACATTGCTCAGCGGCGTCCAGCCGTTTTCCCTTCCATCGCGACGGCAGATGAGAAACATCCATTCGCCGCTCTCATGCCGGATCTGCTTGATCATATGCGTGTAATGGAATGGGCCGACCTTGCAGAAGACCACCTGTCCCCGCTCCAGCAGTCCAGGATCACCCACGGGGGCGTAGACACATTTCTGACGGTGCTTAATAATCGGGTCCATTGAATTGCCCGGCTCACCAAACACCACGGTTTCGCCATTTTTCAAGCGCTCAATGTAGGCGTCTCGGCCCACGATCTTGTTCGCGACATCCTCTTGATGAGGGACGCAGCCCGTAAGTTTTTCTCGTTTCGTGTTTGTCATATCTCACTATCTTTATCGCCCTCACGATAATGCCTGCTCAATTCTTCATTCGATTCCGAATGAGCATTGATGAGGCGCGATAGGAAAGGGCATCCTTACGGGAGGCCAGATCTGTGTTAGCGGAGCCGCGCAAGCGGCTCCCATCCCAGAAGCCGCTTTGATTTCGCGATGCTCAGCAGCCTTTGCTCGTAGTCGCCGCTGATGGTGAACGCCTGAAAGCCGTCCCGGTACTCCAGCGCCGCTAGCAGCGCGCGCGCCGTATCCTCCGAGGTTGTCCAGGGCGTGGGTTCGCCGCAGGCTGCCTCCGCAAGCCATTGCTCTTCGGATACGGGCATGTAAAGGCGTAAGGCGTTGACGCTCATTTCCCACCGGTGGCAGGCGCTGCGGCACACCTCCTCGCCCATACGTTTCGTCAGCCCATAGACAGAGTAGGAATCGGGAGGCGTATCCTCGTCAGAGCCATTCCGTCCCAAACCATTGTCGCCATAAACCGACATGCTGCTGGTGTAAACGGCGTGCTGAACGCCCGCCTGATGGGCGGCGTGCAGCGCCAAATAAAGCCCCTTGACGCTCACATCGAAGGCGTTTGAGTGCGATTCGATTTGCCCCCAATCATCGCCGTTCACCGGAATGTAATGGCCCATCGCCATATACAGCACCGCATCCGTTCCCTCTACGGCGCCCGTCAGGGCTGCATAGTCGCAGACGCTGCCCTGGACATACTCCAGCGCGGGATCCGCCGGAGGTCGCGGATCGAACACTCTCAGCCGATGACGCTCGGCCAGGAGAGGCAAAACGAGCGTACCCAAATAGCCGGAACCGCCGATGACGAGAACATTCAAAATCTATTCCTTTCGAATCCGACCACCCGCCCCGCCGAACGCCGTTACGGTTAACTTCGTCAGGCTGGCATAGATTTAGCGGCTTGTTGCTGTGATCGCCCGCTGGCGGTACTCGCGCGGGCTGACGCCTGTGTGCTGCTTGAAGCGCAGGGAGAAATAAACAGGGTCCATGCCGACTTCTTCGGCGATGTGCTTGATCCCGCTGCTGGTGCGCTCCAGCAGAAGCTTTGAGCGTTCGATGCGCTGCAAGTCGAGATACTGCATGGGCGCCACGCCGAGCTGCTTTTGGAACAGATGGGCGAGGCGCGAGGGCGACAGCGCCGTCATATCCGCGAGGAACGGTACGCTGATCTTTTCTGCGAGATGGGTGTGGATATAACGCAGCGCCTGGCTGACGCGCTCATCCATTGTCGGCTGCCCCTGCATGACCTGGCTGTGACAGACCAGGATCGTCTCTTCCAGCGCGTTCATGGCGAAGTCCAGACCATGCGGCTGCGCGCCGGACGCCAGATGGTGACTGCGCCGCAGCGCGGAGAGGGCGCGCTCCCAGCGCTCTTCGGACAGACGGATCGACATCGGCCCGTCGCCGTCCGGCGCCCAGATTAGCCAGTTGTACCAGTGCGAGCGCGGCTGGAAATGCGCCCAGAGCAGTTCCCATCCGTCGGAGCCGGGCGCGGAGCCATAGTCATGCGCCACGCCCGGACGAGTGAGGACGATGTCTCGCCGTTGGGTAACGAAGGACGATTCTCCCGAGCCAAATCTTCCCGAGCCGCCGAGCGTGGCGATCACTTGCCAGTCGTCCGTCCCCTTCTCACGCACGGACCGATAGGCGGCGTCTTTGTGATAGTAACCTGTCAAAAGATGCAGGTACTCGGGCAGGTCGAGGGCGACCCGGTCTTTGATCATACTTTTTCCTCAAAAATATAATAGCAGAAATCAATAAGTTTATAGCGTTCCTCTCTATTGCGCCTCGCCCCCTTCGCGTTTATAATATCTCTATCAGCGACAGAGTGATTGCGAGTTCCCATGAAAACATTATGAGCGCGGCGCATTTGCACTAATCGCTATCTAAAATAATTTCGACTTTGTATGTCAGTGGGATATTCATAGTATCCCCGGAGCCACGATCCATGACCGAGAGAACCGACGATGTCCGCGCCTGGAGTGAGGACGTCGTTATTCCGACATATCTTCCACACGCGCCGGACAAGAACCCGATGTTTCTGGAGAAGCGCGTCTACCAGGGCAGCAGCGGCAAGGTCTATCCCCTGCCCTTCACCGATCGGATCGACGATACCGCGACTGACCATGTCTGGCAAGCGGTCTGGCTGGAGAACGAATATCTTAAAGTGATGGTTCTGCCGGAAATCGGCGGACGTATCCATGTGATCCAGGACAAGACCAACGGATATAATGTGATCTATCGGCAGCCCGTGATCAAGCCCGCGCTGGTCGGCCTCGCCGGCCCCTGGATTTCCGGCGGCATCGAGTTCAACTGGCCCCAGCACCACCGGCCGGCAACATTCATGCCGGTCGAATTTGAGATCGAGCGGTGCGCCGACGGTTCCGCGATCATCTGGTGCGGCGACCACGACCCGCTGACCCATATGAAGGGCATGCACGGCGTTTGCCTCCATCCTGAGAAGGCGTACGTGGAGCTCAAGGTTCGGGCCCACAACCGTACCCCCTTCGTTCAGACATTTCTGTGGTGGGCGAACCTCTGCGCCGATGTCCACGAGGGGTATCAATCGTTCCTGCCGCCCGACGTCACCCACGTCGCCGACCACGCCAAGCGCGCCGTCGCCACCTTCCCCGAAGTGCACGGCCACTACTACGGCGTGGACTACCCGGCCCAGGTGACCGCCGACCGCCCCGACGGCGACCGGCTCGACTGGTACCGCAACATCCCGGTGCC
>NZ_JBDSQY010000271.1:0-9610 GCF_039929585.1 Capsulimonas sp. | reverse complement strand
TTGTTTGCTGGAGAGACCATGCGTTCCGTATTCGTCGCCGCGCTCGCGTGCGCTATTTTATCGGCGGGCTGTTCTAAGCCCGCCGCCGCGCCGCCGCCGCCCGCGCAAACGGTGGGTGACCTCCATGTCGAGTTCACCACCGAGCAAAAACCGCCCCATACTGGGCTGGACACCATCATTCTGGATCTCAGCGACGCCGCCACGGGCGCGCCCATCGGCAACGCCAACGTGACCGGTTCCGCCGCCATGGTGAGCCCCAAGATGCCCGGCGCCTCCGTCAGCGGCCGCGCGCAGGGCAACGGCCGATACCAAATCCCGCTGAACCTGCCGGTGGCGACAAAGTATGACATCAAGGTGCGCATCGAGCGGCCTCAGAAGCCTACGCTGAATGTGACGTTCCGGACCGAAGCCTGGAATTGAACTGAAACGAAAAATTGTGGAAAGATAGGGAGAAGTTCGTGGTAGAGATAGACGTCCGTTACGACGGAAACAAAAAATGCTCGCTGACGCATGAAGAAGGCCCGACCTTGCGCACGGATGCGCCCAAGGACATCGGGGGCGACGCCTCCGCCTTCAGCCCGACCGATCTGGTCGCCTCCGGCCTTGCCGCCTGTATCCTGACGACCATCGGCATGTTCGCCGAACGTCACGATCTGGACATCACCGGCGCGACCGCCCATGTCACCAAGGAAATGAACGCCAGCCCCCGCCGCATCGGCCGCCTGCCGGTCACCGTGGTGTTGCCCGCCAGCATTCCCGAAGATTTCCGCCCGACACTGGAGCGCGTTGGTCATCTATGTCCGGTGCACGCCAGCCTGCATCCAGACATCGATTCGCCGATTGAGTATCGGTATGAGTAGATGAGGCGCTTTTAACCGAATTGACTCTTAGAGAGGATTCGGCCCCCAACTCCCAATCCTGGGGGAAGAGTTTTGCGAGAGCGTTTCTGTTCCTGTCCTAGGGCCGTAGGATGCAAGATTAATAATCGCCCGCGCTAACCTCTTCCCCCAGGATTGGGGGCTGGGGGCCGAGTCCGTATCGGGGGTGAGAGCAAAGCCCTACGCCACCGCAACCCGAACCCGAACTTTTTTATCGCTGTCGCTGGTCATATCGTCGTAAGAAACCAGTACCCGGCGGTCGCCGATGCCGAGCGGGTGGTTGCCCAGCTGCAGCAGAGCGTAGAAGGGCTGCCGGGTGTGGGGATCGACGTAAAGATCGGCCACTTTGCCGACATCGTGACCGGTGGTGTTGACCACCGTATAGCCGCGCGGATCACCAACGCCCGCGCCGGCATTGGCCCCCGATTGGACGGCGCCCTTGCTGTCCTGGTCACGCTTTTCCAATTCGCTGAGCAATTCCAAAATCGCCGGCGCGCCGCTGCGCTGCTGTTCGTTGAACGTCTGCGTTTGTGTTGACATCGTTTGTGCCTCCTGGAAGTTGTAAATCTGATTTACTATTCCCGGCGGGCAGGCGCGATAAACGTAGGCGCGGCGACTATTCGTATCGGAGGAGAGTTTCGCCGAGACTGATGACGTCTCCGGCGCTGAGTGTTGTTGGGGCGACGACAAGCGCGTCGTTGACATAAATGCCATTGGATGCGCCGACGTCTGAGAGAATATGGACGCCGTCCGTGTACTCGATCCGGGCGTGTACGCGCGAGATGTGCGTGTCCGCCGGCAGGGCAATCTCGTTTTTCGACGAGCGGCCGATGGAAACCGTGTCGTGCTGCACAGGGAACGTATGGCCAGTGTACGCGCCGGAAATACAGACGAGCCGTGATCCGATCTCCCCGCGTGACTTGGGGCCGACACCGCCGGAATAGGCTTGGCGCGCCGCCTGCAGCGCGGGCATGTCGAGGTCCATCGACGTCACTGCGGAATCGCCAGCCACGGCGGCGTATACGTTCTCTTCTGGATGAATTACGCCAGCGCTCTTTTCCGGAGTGCGCGGCGTGGGAAGCTGGGTGAGCGACTGGGTGGCGGGTTCCAGGAAGACAAAGATGCGGTCGCCGATCTGAAGCCGGTCGCCATGCGTCAGCCATTTCTCCGAAGTCATGGGGGATTCATTGAGCAGGGTCGGCTTCTGACCGGTGCGCGCCATATGCCGCAGCCGCCGCCGTCGCTCCTGTGGCAGGTATTCGATCACGGCGTGGATATCGGCCACACCGCCCGCGTAAATTTCGCACTGTGGCCCACTGCCGATGCGAGTGACCATGCTGGCAAGCGGGTATTCGTTTCCGGGATGCGGCGTGCGCAGAGAACGGAGCCAGGCTTTTTTGCGCCAGTCGGGAGCCAGTCCCATGCCCAGGCCGATCAGCCCCGAGGCGATCGACAAGGCGATCAAGCGACTGACGGTCGATGAAATGGGGCCGCCGTCGAGCGTGGCGGCTCCTTGAAGCGCCGCTTCCCCCGCCAAACCGCCCACGATCGCGCCGATGGATCCTTGAAGCGCCAATGGTCCGGACCGGCGCGCCAGCCCCTGGGTCGCGCCGGTCATGGCGGCGATGAGCAGCAGGCCCCCGGTGATCGATCCCGCCCAGAAGCTGCTGCCCGGAATGAACATTCCCAGCAGGCTCGCGCCCAGTCCGCCCCCGATTCCCAGCAGCAATCCCGAGCCAACGGCGCCGCGCCGCTGCGCGGCGTTGTCCGAGACAGCGGCCTCCACGACGCCCATCGAGAGGCCGATCAGCGTGCTGAGTAGGGCCGCTTCCCAGGGGGCATGCGGCAGGACGCCGATATCCGTGGGACTTCGGAGGACTTCGGTCAATATCCAGGTCAGCGCGCCGGAGGCGGCGCCGGCGATCATGAGCAAAAGCGCCTTGGTCTGCAATGACATAGTGGTGTTGGTGGGCTAGAGTTAGGCTGTAATCGTCACTTCGCCGTTCACGACTCTGCGATCGTCTTCGCCACATCTCGGAACTGCTTGCCCCGGTGGACGATATCCGACCATTCGCCGCCGGTCACATGGTGCCGAAACGCCGTCTCGACTTCGACTACCCGAAAGCCCGCTTTGATCGCGCCGATGGTCAGCGCGACTTCCACGCCGAATCCATTCGCGAACTTGCCGTGGACCGCTTCGAGCACTTCGCGCCGCACGGCGCGCTGGCCGGAGAGCGGCTGGCGAAATGTCTGGCCTGTGCGCTGGTGAATGCCCCAGTTGGCGAGACGGACCACAAAGCCGCGTCCGCCGCTTTGACCGGTCGCGGCGAAGGCGGGGTCCGGCGGGAGCAGGCCGATCGCCATGTCCGCATCTCCGCGCAGGAGCGGCGGGAGCAGCTTCACGGATTCCGTCGCCGAAGCGCCCAGGTCGGCGTCCAGGAGCAAAAAGATATTCCCGATCTCTTTCGCGGCGGCGTACGCCGCAGTCAGCGCCGCCCCCTTGCCCTGATTCTTTTGCTTCAGGACAACGTCGGCTCCGGCCGCTTCGGCTGCCTGCACCGTGCCGTCCGATGATCCGTCGTCCACGACGATGATCGTGTGGATCTCACGGCGGGAGCGCAGGGCGGCGACTGTTTTTGCAATACGCTGTTCCTCATTATACGCCGGAATTAGCGCACAAACATGAAGATCTTTTTCGTTCACGAAGATTGATCCTCCAGAACCGGAGGCAGCTGCCGTGTCGCGGTAGTTTTGAGGCCGTAATCCGCCCGGTCACCCGCGTCCGTGCGGAGTGTGAAGGGCAGGTCGAGCTGGCCGAGCGGGCGGTCGATGCAGTCGACCGTCGTCAGCCCATATTTCTGATAAGTCTTGATTGAGGAGACGCCAACGTCGAACGGCTCGCAGCCGATGATGGTCACGGGCGGAGCGGCGGCCGGGGGCGCGGCTTCTGGGGACGTGAAGTCCTGAAGACGCTGGATCAAAGCGCCGTCGATCGGGTTGGCCCCGTCGTCCGGCCAATCGATTTTTCGGCCTCCGACGAAAACAAAATACGCACAAGGCGTCGCGACATCTCCATCGATTGTTATCAGCCCCTGCGACTGCAAGGTTTCCAGAGCATGGCCCAGGCTCGGCTTGCTGGTTGAGCCGCCCCGCAGAATGGTGGCCACGGCGGTAAGGATCAGGCCGCTGTCGCCGGCGGCGCCGTCAGACGCCGGCGGATGGGAGTCGGCGGGCAGGGCGTCGAGGATCGTCGTGATCTGCGTGGGTGTCAGCGCGTCCATCTTGTCTTCGATGACGACGGTCGCCGCGACATTGGCGCCGGCGAGCTGGAGCGCGGCGGCGGCGGAAGCGGTCGCCTGCGGATAGTCACCGCACTGGATGACCACGACGCGGTGGCCGGTCAGCTTGCCATGGGTCAGCTTTGGCCGCAATGAGTTCAGCGATCGCTCCACCTGCACCAGTTGGCTCTTGGCCTCGCGGCCCTCCTGGACGGCGCCGTCCACCTGCACTTGCAGGGCCGCGAGGCTTTTGGCCGTGGCGGTGACCTGTGGAGGCAGGCTGACGTGCTCGCCGATCAGGATGCCGAAGCCCAGCATGAGAAAGACGGCGCAGAGATAGACGATATGGTAACGGACATCAAGCATAATGAGGGTTTAGCGGCCGTGAAAGCGCCATCCAAAATGGAGCTGCCACCAGATGTGGAACATCTCCGTGATGTTGCGCCAGATTGGCGACTTTGCGAGCAGAACGACGAACGGGAACATGGCTGAGAGTATGACGGCGACAAACGCGCTGAACGGCGGCTTGGGCCGGTAGAGCTTGAAGACGCCGCGAGCGTCCACGAGGCGTGTGCCGATCTTGAGGCGGACCAAAAACGTGCTCGCCATGCCGGCACGGCCTTTGTCGAGAAAGTCTTCCAGGTTCGAATGCGTGCCAACGGCGACGATGAGATCCGCGTTGTGCTCGTAGGCCAGCAGCATCGCGGCGTCCTCGCTCGTACCGGGGACCGGGAAGGTGTCGGCTTCCAATCCGAGTTCATGGATACGCGCCATGCCAGGCGCTTCGCCTCCGCGCCGCGCGTAGGCGTGGACGATCAATTGCGCGCCGCACCCCAGGGCGTCGTCCGAGACGCTGTCCATATCGCCCAGAATAATATCGGGCGTACAGCCGATGGCGAGCAGGGCGTCCGCAGCGCCGTCCACGGCGATCACGGCGGGGCGCACTTCGCTCAGATAGGTGCGGAGCAGCGACAGATCTTCTTTGTAATGCTCGCCGCGCACCACGACCAGTACATGGCGTCCCGCCATCTTGGTCTGACGCAGAGCGGGGACATTGGTCGGGTCGAGCAGCAGTTCTTTGTCGGCGTCGAGGTACTGCAGCGTGTTGCGCGCGAACTTCTCCAGCTCCGAGCCGAGGTTGGCGCGCGCCGACTGCGTGGCGAGCACGATCGCCGTATCGTCCCAAACTGTGACCGGACCGATCGCCGCGCCGTCTTGATAGAGCACGCAGTCGGCGTCGATCGTCAGCGCCCCGCCTTCCCGAATGCGCGCGAACGCCTCCGGGTCGGACAGCTCATACATAGGGATGCTTGCATTCGCCAGCACGCCCGGCCCCCGATTGGGATACTTGCCGCTAATGAATGGCCGCGCGTTGATCACGGCTGACACGCGCGCGTCCGCTAGGGAGCGCGCCGCCAGCGCATCCAGGTCCGAATGGTCGATCACGGCCGCGTCGCCCGGTCTCAGTCGCGAGGTCAGGTTCTTGGTGCGCTTGTCCACGCGCGCCGCGCCCAGAACGGTACGCTCCCGACTGGGCGAAGACTGTGGGCGGACGGTCGCCAAAATTCCAAGCTCCCTCATGCGGTCCGAAAACGTGTGAAAAGTAATTCACTAGTATAGCACACGCCGGGGCGGCGTGCAAGAAGTCGCCCTCACCCCCAGCCCTAGTGCGCCTCTCTCTCGGCTAAAGCCTGGGAGAACAGAAGATGCCCCCCGGCCCCCACAGGGGTGCAGATCATGTTATCGAAAACGTGTCCAAGATTAATCTTCGTCACGCCAACAAATCTATGTTCTGCACCCCCAGTGGGGGTCGGGGGGCATCAGATCGGAGGCCGAATCTGTTGTCCAGTGTTGCTACGCCGTATGCACTTTATCCGACGGCGGCGGAATGTACATCGGCGGCGCTTCCAGGGCGACGGGGCGCATGGGGCCGAGGAACAGCAGCATCGAGATCACGTAGGCGGCGAGAATGGCCGCGACGCCTGGCAGGATCGGCAGCATTACGTGATTGAACGCGTAGAGCGCATAGGACAGAGCGAACCACGCGATCAGGAGGACCAGTGTGATCACCAGGGATCGCACGCCGCTGAAGAACATCAGCGCGGCGCCCGTGACCAGACCAAGCATAATCAAGATCGGGACAATCCGATGCTCGTTGCGGCTGAAGAACGAGCGGTCCATGAAGGTGGAGACCGCGTTCGCCGTCACTTCGACGCGGGGCATCAGACCGGGGAATGGCGTGGCGCGCGCATCGGTCGCCGGGTCGCCGGCCGCCGTGGCGCCCAGGAATACGACTTTGCCCTTGAAGACGTCCGGCTTGATCTTGCCGGACATCAGATCCGCGAACGAGTAGGTGATGTAATGTCCGGGCGGTCCATAGTAACGGATCATCATGCGTCCTTGATCGTCGATCGGCGCCGCGACCGGAGGATTGATGCTTCCGATGAACTTAACGGTGTTGCCCGAAGCGACTTGAACGAAATCCTTGTCCAAATCATAAACGCGCAGGGCGGTGACGAGCGACAAGTTCGGCAGCGCCACCGGCGCGCCGTCCGCGAGCTTGGAGGTCGGGAACTTGCCTCGGATCGCCGCAGTCGCGGGCGGATATGTGACAGTGCTTCGGTAGAAGAGGCGGGCGCTGCGCAGGACATCGTCCGGCTCGGTCTCACGGACGAAAACGCCGACGCCCCGGCTCGATCCCGTGAAGTCCGAAACGGGCGGCTCAAACATCTGATAGGGGAAGACCTGGTTGCGTTTGTCCAGCGTCAGCTTATCGGCGATGGCGTACTTCTCCAGGAAGACGAGCGACCGGATATCGTCGGGCGTGTATGTCTGCGGCCGGTTGGCGTCGTAAGACATGCCGAGCACGACGTTTCGGTTGTTCGCCATTGTGCGCCACAGCTCCGAATCACCGGTCTGGGTCCGCTTGTCCAGCGCCAGATCCACGACGGCCACCTTGGCGCCGCCGGATTCGATCTTGGAGAGGCCCTGCGCGAGCAGCGACCGGGGCCACGATTTGATGGGGCCGTATTTGGTGACCGAGGCGTCATCCATCGCCACGATCACCACATCGGCCCGCGCGGCGCGCGGCGCCATTCGTACGATGGCGTCTTCCGCCTTCGATTCGATGGGCGCCCGCTGCGAATGTTCCGTCAATATGCCGATCGCGATCGCCAGAAAAACGGCGGCGAGAAAGACGATCGCGCGGTAAGAGAGCAGCCGCTCGGGGCCTACTTTTTGAATTATCATCGTCTTGTCATCCTTGCCTTAGACAGAAGTTAATTCCTTGTTCCCTGCTTGCCTCCTTCCCCAAACTCTCTGCCCTTTGAGTTTGAGTATTGTGAGAGAATTTCTTGTTCCAGTGGCCGCGCATGTGTTAGGCGACCGCGCGGCCGGTGAAGTCGATCTCGCTCCAGTGGCCGGCCGTCATGGTCGCTCGCTGGGCGTCGGCGGCGAGCAGCTCGTGGGGATAACCCAGATCGACGGCGCTGACATCGTCGAGGCGCTGGATCTGTTCGGCGCTGAGCTTCACCGATGTGGCGGCCAGATTGTCGTCGAGCTGTGCGCGGGTGCGCGGCCCAATCACGGGAATGACGCCCTTGGCGCTCGCCCACGCGATGGCGATCCGACCGGGGTTGGAGCCGCTCTCTTCCGCGACGGCGAAGAGAACATCAAGAATGGCGTCGTTGCGCTCGCCGCCGTAATGCAGCACGCTGGCTTTCAGGTCCGTGGCCCGTCCCGTCTCGCCCTTGCGATATTTTCCCGTCAGCAGTCCGCCGCCGAGCGGTGACCAGCCCATGACGCCGAGGCCAAAGCCTTCGGCCATCGGCAGCAGTTCGCGCTCGGTCGTGCGCTGGAGCAGACTGTATTCCGTCTGGAGAGCGGCGATGGGAGTCCACCCTCGGAGCTGTGCGATACTGGCGGCGGTCGCGACGCGCCAGGCGGGGAAGTTGGAGAGCCCGCCGTAGATGATCTTGCCGGCCCGCGTGAGATCGTCTAGGCCGCGCGCGATCTCCTCCATGGGCGTCACACCGTCGTCCATATGGACAAAGTAAAGATCGATCCGATCCGTCCCCAGGCGCTTGAGGCTATCCTCCACCGATTGGACCATTGCTTTACGGTTTGCGCCGACGGCGGCGAGGGCGGGCTGCGCCGTCGCGCCGCGGCTAAACTTCGACGCGATCACAAAGCCGTCGCGATTGGGTTTGATGAACTTGCCGATCTCTCGCTCGGATTCGCCCAGCTGATAGTTATCGGCCGTATCGATGAAGTTACCACCCGCGTCGGAGAAGGCTTGCAGGATCGCGCGAACTTCATTCGGCGCCGCGCCGTAACCCCATGCCGTTCCGAACATACCACCGCCAAGCGCCAGCTCCGAAACCTTAAGACCGGTCTTTGCTCCGAAAATTTTGTATCGCATTTTCACGCTCCCATCAAATATTAGAAGTATAATACTCCAACTTAATGAAACGTAATGCGCTCAAAAAGCCGTGTTTATCGTCTGAAACGCCAAAGTCTAGGATGCAGCTATGGATACACTCGCCGAGGTGATCGATCTTGTTCGAACGAAGGGGCAGCTTTATGGACAGATCAAGCTGACCGCGCCATGGGGGCTGATGCTGCCGGGAGGGAAGGGGATTTGCCTTACGGTCACGGATGGTTCGTGTTATCTTGGCGTGGACGAGCACGCGCTCATTCCCCTGGCCGTCGGCGACTTCGTATTTCTCCCCGGTCCCGAGAATTATTCGTTGCTGAGCAGTCCCGACATGTCTCTGCGATCCATCCACGAAGTCATCACGCCGGGCGCATTTCGGCAATCGCGCTTGATTACTTATGGCGGGGGAGGCGCTCCGGCGTCCTTGATCGCGGGCTGTTTCACATTCGCCTCCCCGGAAAGTGATCTGCTGACCAAGTATCTGCCGCCGATCATTCACCTCAAGGCGTCGAGCACACAATCGAACCCGTGGTTCCAGTCGACACTGCAATTCATCGCCGAGGAAATCGGAGAGGGGCGCCCAGGATCATCGTCTATTGTGGACCGCCTCGCGGAAGTACTCTTCGTGCAGGCCATGCGCACACGGATCGATTCACCGTGCCGCGACGAAGCCCCCAGCTGGCTGCTCGCGCTGGCGGACCCGCAGATCAGCGCCTCCATCGATTTGATGCATGCCCATCCGGAGAAAGCGTGGACGGTTCCGGAACTCGCGCGCCGCGTTTCCATGTCGCGCTCGGCGTTCGCCTCCCGGTTTCGGGAACTGGCGGGAGAAACCCCGATGGACCATCTGACGCACTGGCGGATGGTGCGCGCGGCGAACATGATGCGGGAGGACAAGTCTTTGAAACTCTCAGCGGTGGCGGGGGCGGTGGGATATGAGTCGGAGAGTGCGTTTGGGAAGGTGTTTCGGCGGGTGATTGGGATGTCGCCAGGGCGGTATCGAGCGGGGGTGGGGGAGG
>NZ_JBDSQY010000270.1:0-11970 GCF_039929585.1 Capsulimonas sp. | reverse complement strand
AACCATGAATGAACTTCAGTCCATCATAGCCGCTTACCGAGACATCGCCGCTGCGAACGCCCCGGCTGCGCTTGCTACGGTTGTCAAAACTGAGGGCAGCGCCTATCGGCGCGCGGGCGCGCGGATGCTGGTGCGCAGTGATGGCTCCCGCGTTGGCGCGATCAGCGGCGGCTGCCTGGAAGCTGATGTCGCCGAGCGGGCGCGGCTTGTGATGGAGACCGGCGTTTCACAGTACGTTCGCTATGATGCGCGGGGCGCGAATGGGGATTTGATCTTTGAAGCGGGGTGCGACGGCGCCATCGGCATTCTCATTGAGCCAATTGAGCGCGCGGCGCCGTCTTTGAATTATCTGGCTCAGTGTATGGACGCACGCAGGGCGGGCGCGCTGGCGACGGTCTTCCAAATGCGCGGCGATGGAAAGCAACTGCTGGGAATGCGCCTGATGATGGATGGCCGCGAGTGCGCAACCGATATCGAAGACAGCGAGCTTATCGCGGCGATTCAAAACGATGCGCGTGCAGCGATCGACAACGGCGTCCGGCGGAATTGCATTTATGAAACGGCGCACAGCAGCTGCGAAGTCCTGATTGAGCCGATTCAAACGCCGGTCGCGCTCGTGATTTGCGGCGCGGCGTCGGGAGCCGTCCCCCTGGCGCAGATGGCGGCGCGGATGGGCTGGCGCGTAACCATCGCCGATCCGCGCCCGGACGCTCTCGATCCGAGTTTGGTCCCGGGCGCCGCGTTCGTCACCGCGCCGCGCGAACGTCTTCTCAACACGATCGCCTTCGACGCGCGGACCGCCGCAGTGGTGATGACCCACAACTACGAATGGGATCTGGCGCTGCTGACTCAGATGCTTCCTTCGCCGGCAGGATATGTCGGCCTGCTCGGATCGCGCCGGCGCGCGCAGCGGGTCTGGAGCGATCTGCACGACGCGCGTTTGGAATTGACGCCGGAGCAGCGAGATCGTTTTCATAGCCCGGCGGGACTGGATATCGGCTCCGAAACGCCCGAGGAGATCGCCCTGTCCATCGTCGCCGAAATTCAGGCGGCGATGTCCCGCCGCGTCGGCGGCGCGCTGCGCGACCGACTCGGCGCCATTCATTCCTTCGAAACCAACTCATCTACGCCTTCAGAGGCCGCTTCCCTCTCCCACCACGCCTGCGTCCGGTAACATTGCCGCCAAATACGCCATAATAGAGAGAGATCTTTTGCCGGGCGAGGAGCGATAATGAACAGCGTTGGCGTTTTTTGCGGATCGAATGAAGGAGCGCGGCCCGAGTATCGCCAGGCGGCGACAGCCCTCGGCGCGGCGATTGCTCGGCGTGGATGGAAGCTAGTCTACGGCGGAGCCAATGTGGGCTTGATGGGAGCGGTCGCGGATGCGGCGCTGGCGGAGGGCGGACGCGTGACCGGCATCATTCCCCATTCGATGGTCGCCAAGGAGATCGCGCACCAAGGTCTCACGGAGTTGCACACCGTAAATACGCTGTACGAGCGCAAGGCGATGATGGCGGAGCTGTCCGACGCCTTTGTTTCGCTGCCCGGCGGCTATGGCACGCTGGATGAGATGTTCGAGATGCTCACCTGGAGCCAGATCGGAACGCATCTCAAGCCGTCGGGCCTGCTCAATATCGCCCACTACTTCGATCCACTGATCGCACTGCTCGACCACGCCGTGGCAGAACGTTTTTTGCACGCCCGGCATCGTGGGATGCTGCTGACAAACGACGATCCCGACCGTCTTCTGGACCTCCTCACCGCAAACCCCGTGCAGCCATACGACAAATGGATTGACCGCCACACTGCTAAAGACTAGGCCGCTTGCCCCCACTGACGCACCCACGTTCGGAATACGTATCCGAGTGGGTACCAGTGACAACTCCAGTCCATAAATGGCCTGGCTTCTACGCTGCCACGGCAGCGAGGCTCTGTTGTCCCAGAGCCAAAATGTTGACGGCGGCGTTGGTATCGCGGTCCAGAGAAAGACCACACATCGGACACAGATGCCAGCGATCCGACAACTTCTTCTTCGTACGGCCATCCGTCCCATCAGGACGATAGCCGCATCCCGAACAGTCCTGAGAAGTATAAGCAGGATTGACCGCGATTATCTCACGACCGGCGCTTTCAGCCTTCGACGTGAGGGTTGAACGAAATTGTGACCACGAAGCGTCCGCAATCGACTTGGCGAGGCAGTGATTGCCCAGCATATTCTTGACGGTCAGCTTTTCGATGGCGATCACCCCAAAACGGTTGACGATGCGTCTTGCATGCTGATGGCAGAAGTCGTGACGCCGGTTCCGGATGCGCTCATGGATCCGAGAAACGACCTTGCGCGCCTTCCGCCGAGCCTTCGAGCCGCGCTTTTGTTTGGCGAGTTTGCGCTGCGCTTTGGCGAGCGCCGTCTCGTCTTTGCGGAAGAAGCGCGGGTTCTCGATCAATTCGCCGTTGGAGAGCGCCGCAAAAGTTTTGAGGCCCAAATCAATGCCAATGGCTTCCGTGGACGGGGGAAGGTGTTCGGCTTCAATCGCTTGGCAGAGGCAGGCGAACCACTTGCCATTGATACGTCTGACCGTGCAGGTTTTGAGTTCGCCCCAGGGTCTGCGGTGGAGTTTGGCTTTCACCTGTCCAATTTTGGCAAGGCGGATCGTGCTGTCTCCAACCTTGAAACTGTCGTTCTGTGTGAACGTGATGCTGTCGTATTGCCCTTCGCCTTTGAGCCTGGGGAAACCAGGCGTCTCGCCTTTGTCCACCCGGTCAAAGAACGCCTTGAACGCCAGTTCCACACGGTGAACCACGTCTTGCAGGACCTGACTGTAGACGGCTTTGAGTTCGGGATGGTCTTTCTTCCACTTGGGCAGATAGGCTTGCTGCGTGTATCGGCCCACGCAGACTTGGGCGGTGTCGTATTGGAACTTCCTGTCGTTGAGCATGCTGTTGTAGACAAGGCGGCAGGTTTCGAGCGTCGCTTCCAACGAGCGCTGCTGCGCCCTATCGGGATAGAGCCTGATTTTTAGACAGTTGCGGTTCACGCGTATAGTATATCCGAAACTGTTAGGCTTCTATACTTTACTGTTAGGCTTTTACAGTTTGTCGCGATACCAATCTGTAGAAAGTGATGGATCGTCCTCAGAAGGACGATGCGCTATCCATCTCCCCCATGAATGGGGAAGACTTCCGCGCTTTTCGTTAAATTCAGATCGCAGTAGATATTTCATTCTTCAGAAAGACTAATTTTTGGGCACGCCGTTCCATCGCGCTGATATCGCCTAAGCAGTCATCTCCAGTATGACCGAAGGCCTGATGGTCGGTGACGCCGAGGGGAATATCATCGATATGAACTCAGTGTCACTTCGGTTGCATGGATTCGCGACGGTCGCGGAGGCGTCTGTATCGGCGAAGACCGGGTGCAGGTCTGGGTGGTGGATCAAGGCGGGGGGATCGCGGTGGAGCATCTGCCACGCGCGACCCTGGAAAAAGGATACACAACCGCCGGCACACTGGGCCAAGGATTCAAGCTGATTCTGGCCTGCGTCGATCGGCTTTGGCTGCTCACAGGCTCGACCGGAACAACAATTGTGATGGAGCAGGATCGTGTCCGCCCGCGCGCAAGCTGGCTGAGCGAATAACGAGACATAAAGTCAAAGGGAATTCGCTTCCAATTATGGAATAAACGTTCCAATGGATGATACAGAGTTGTTGGGAGAATCGGCGGGCGGAGGAGACAACAGGTCTTCAGGCGATCCTGTCTCGGATTCCCAGCCCTCTTCCTACCCTCCCCACCCGATTCTTTCCGCACTGACCGATCAAATCTTCGTGGTGGACCGCCAGGGTCGTCACCTCTTCGCCAACGACGCGGGCGCGGCGGCGCTTCAATGCACGCCTGGCGACATCTTCGGCAAAACAGGCTCGGAACTCGGGCTGCCGGCCGACCTCGTGACGATGATCGAGGACAGCTGCGCCCATGCGTTCACGTCCGGCCAGATCGTTCGCGAAATGGCCATCTTGGACGTGGCGGGCAGTCCGAGAGAACTCGCCTTCACCTTCAGTCCCATTCCCGAAACGAACACCTCCCACCCGGAAGCGCTCGTCGTGTCCATCCGTGATTCCGCGCAGGATCGTGAGGCCGTGGAGGAGCTCTGGTCACGCGTGCACCAGCTGCACCATATCATCGACGCCGCCCCGACGCTGATCGCTTATATCGACCGGGACGAACGTTATCTGTTCAGCAACAAAAGCTACGCCGCATGGTTCGGCAAGGCTCCCCGCGATATTTACGGAATGCGAGTCGAGGAAGTCGTCCCAGAAGTGCTTTACGCTCAGCTGCGAGAGCACATTCAGGCGGCGCTGCGGGGTGAAAACGCCGCCTACGAACGTCAATGGCAGGCTCTGGACGGCGAAATGCGCACGCTTCACGCCGTCTATGTACCGGAATTCGATGGAGCAGGAACCGTGCGCGGATTTGTGGCGGTGGTGAACGACATCACCGACCGCGCCAAGATCAGCGAAGCGCTGCGCCAAAGCGAGCACCAGTACCGTCTGCTGGCCGAAACAATCCCACATATCGTCTGGATGGCCGACGCCGACGGCATGATGCAGTACATGAACCACCATTGGACGGATTACACTGGCTATGCGTTCGAACCGTCCGACGATCGCACCTCGATCAACGCCTTCGTTCTGCCGGAAGATCTTCCCGCAATCAACTTCGCCTGGCGCACGGCGGGAGAAAGTTTATCCTCCTTTCGCCATCCGTTTCGCCTGCGCGGCGCGGACGGCGCTTACCGCTGGTTCCTCGTGCATGGATCTCCGCTGATCGACGATCACGGAAATATCACCCGATGGTTCGGAACCGCCACGGACATCCATGAGCAGCAGCTGGCGGCGGATGAGCAGCTCTTCCTGACCGATCTCGTGGACCGCCTCCGCCGCCACTCCAGCGATCCTGAGGAATTGCTCTGGCAGGTGGTCAATGCTGTCGGCCGTCATTTGAAAGTGGCCCGCTGCACATACGCCGAAGTGGATATCGCACGCGATCTGATGTATGGCTATCGAGATTACCACGACGGCTACGCGATTGGAGTTCAGGGGGAAGCGCCGCTGTCTAGCTTTGGTCCCGCCGCGCTGGACATGCTCATGTCTGGCAAAACAAGCGTCAACCCGAATGTCGCCACATCCCCTTTTATCGCCGGTGGATACTCCAAAACGCTCCTTCAGCTCGGCGTCCATGCGTATGTCAGCATCCCGATGCTGAAAGACGGACTGCCCGTCAGCGCTCTCTCGGTCTTCTCCAGCGTCCCGCGTGATTGGACGCCCCGGGAGGTTTCGCTGCTGGAGGAAGTCGCGGAGCGCACTTGGTTCGCCGTGGAAAATGCGCGGCTGAACCGCGCCGCTCAGGACGAGCTGCTGGAGCGACAGCGCGCACAGGAACAGCTGGAAGCCTCCTATGCGCGTGAATTCCTGCTCAATCAAATTAGCCAGGCCGCCCGGACATCCAGCGATCCCGATATCGTTCAGGCAAAGACACTGGAAACGCTCGGGCAGGGGATGAACGTCGACCGTGCGTTCCTAAGTTTCGTCGACGCCGCACACGATCTGATCCGCACCGGCGGCGACTGGCGCGCCGAAGGTCTTCATTCCGTCGCCGGCGAGTATGTCCTTTCTCGGCACAAAGCAGTCCTGGACGAAATTTACCGGGAGCGATCCACCATCGCCGTGGGAGATCTCCAGCGATCCGGCCTCACGCTGGAAACGGCGGAACGGTTCCAGAAAGCCGGCACCCACTCATTCATCAGCGTCCCGTTTTTCGATGACGATCGCCTGACCGCGTTTTTCACGGTCGCGATGTCCACGGCGCAGCGCTCCTGGACGCGCGATGAGATCAGCATTGTGGAGACAGCGGCCACTCAGGTTCGCCTGGCGGTGGAATCGGCGCGCATTCATCAGCGCGAGCACACCATCGCCTCCACGCTTCAGGAAGCCTTGCAGCCTCCCATTCCAAGCGATGTGCTCGGTCTGGATGTCGGCTCGTATTATCGCGCCGCATTACAGGAATCGCGCATCGGCGGCGACTTCTACGATCTCTTCGCCATTGGTGATCACACGCATGCCGTGATCATCGGCGATGTTTCCGGCAAAGGTCTCGCCGCCGCCGCCCAGGTGGCGACGGTGCGTAACATGCTGCGCTGTGTCCTGTACGGCAAACAAAACCTCGCGAAGGCGATTACGAGCCTCAACGAAATGCTGACGACGCGCGACCTGCTTGCGGGCTTTGTCACGCTCTTTGTGGGGGTATACCATACCGAAACCGGCATACTCAACTACATCTCCTGTGGCCACGAGCCGGCCCTGCTGCGACGCGCGGAAACGGGCGCGACGGAGGCTCTCGACTCCATCGCGCCGCCGCTCGGCATCGCGGAGACGTCAATTTACGAAGAACTCACGGCGCGGCTCCGGCCAGGAGACGCCCTGGTTCTCTATACCGATGGGATCTCCGAAGCCGGCGTTACGCGGCAGGATCTGCTGAACACGCAGGGTATCATTAGAATTATCAATTCGGCGCCGGAGGGCGCCGATGCGGACGCCATCGCGAAACGCATCGTCGCGGGCGCGGAAGAACACTCGCAAGGGCGCCAGCGGGACGACATTTGCCTGCTGACGCTGGTCGCCCGCACCCCATCCGCATAAAATCGACACAGGAGCGCCCCTATGAATAAGTCGGATATGAAGCCCCATCTGGAGGGCAATAGCGTCACCGCGCTCATCGAAATTCCTCGCGGCAGCAAGAATAAGTACGAATGGGACGAAGAATTCGGCGGCGTCGCCCTCTCCCGTGTCCTCTACCAATCGGTCGCCTACCCGGCCGAATACGGGTTCATCCCCGGCACGCTCGCCGAGGACGGCGACGCGCTGGACGTGGTGGTCTTGATCGACCAGCCCACCTTCCCCGGCTGCATCATGCGCGTCCGCCCCATCGGCATCCTGCGCCTGCGCCAGGAAGGCGAGCGCGACGACAAAGTCCTCTGCGTCGCCGTCGCCGACCCACTTTACGCCGAGACCTTCGACATCGACGATATCCCCTCGCATCGCTTGCTGGAGATTCGGCACTTCTTCGCCACTTACACCGAGTTGGAGGGCCGCGAAGTCGAAGTCGGCGATTGGGAAGACGCCAAGGCCGCGATGGAAGAGATCCACGAATGTCTCCTGCCGGAGTATCGCGTAGAGGCATAGTCACGCCCCGGGAGTATCGTTCCCTGGCGATTATAACCGAGTAGTTGGGTTTCAGCCTGGGAAACGACTTCCATCCAAAACAAACACCAGCCGCCCACTTCGATATGAAGCGGGCGGCTGGTGTTTGTTTTAACGAACGATTTTAGAAGTGGCCATTGAATGTCTGCGTGGCGCCATTGCTGGTGACGCTGACGCTGTAGGTATCGCCGGTGTATGGATGCACCGTTCCATTACCGCCAAATTGGGCGGCGCTGAGCCAGCTGCTGGAGGCGTTCAGCGTTTTTCCCGACTTTAGCGCATATGTGTAAACGATCTTGCTAGAGTCTTCCACTTTGCTCAGCGTCATGGCGCCGCCGGGGAAGTTGCCGTACTGGCCCTGGTAACGAACGCCGGTCGTCTTCTGGACCGTGATCGTCACGGAAAGCGCGGTGATCGTCTTCGTACTGGAGACATTGACCTGCTCTTCACCATAGTACGGGCCGCTGCCCGAGGTCACGAGCGCCGAGACGGTCGCGTTTCCGGCGGGCGCCGTGATGGTGAATGTTTTGGCGATGCTTGTTCCGCCGCCCGGCGCGGGGCTGGCCACGGTGACGCTGGCGGTTCCCGCTGTCACCAGGAGCGACGCCGGGACCGCCGCCGTGAGACTGGTCGCGGAGATGTAGGTCGTGGTTAGAGCTGTCCCGTTCCACTTGACTGTAGAACCGCTGATGAAGCCAGTTCCCGTCGCGGTCAACGTCAGCGCCGATGCTCCGGCGGTCGCGGCGGCCGGGCTGATTGCCGTCAGAACCGGTACGGCGTTGGTTGTGACGCTGAGCGAGTGCGACGTTTCCGTGTTACCGGCGGCGTCCACACTCCAGTAAGTGATCGTGTGCCCTCCCACGCCTGTCACGGTGAACGGCGCGGCGTACGTCTGCCGCACGCCGCCGTCGATCGTGTAATATGTCGCCGCGACGCCCGAACCCACATCGGTCGCGGAGAGAGTGACCTGGGCGGCGCTGACCGCGCTCGTCGTCACAGGCGCCGCCGAATCGATCTTCACGGTTTGTGTGTGGCGCGCCTCGGTGTTACCCAACTTGTCCACACTCCAATATGCGACGGCATGAGTCCCAGGAGCCGCGATTGCGAACGGCGCCGCATACGTCTGCTGCGCGCCGCCGTCGATGGAATAGTAAGTCGCGGCGACGTCGCTTGGCCCGTCCGGATCGGTCGCGGACAGCGTCATCTGGACGCCGCTGGTGTACCAGCCGTTAGCCCCGAGGGTTCCGCTCAGGCTTGCCGTCGTCACCGGAGGATGACCAGCGGCGATGGTGAAGGTGAGCGCGGCGCTCGTCCCGCCTCCGGGCGCGGGCGCCGTCACGGTGATCGTCGCCGCTCCAGGAGTGGTCAATTTGGACGCTGGAATTGTCGCAGAGACCTTGAAGACGTCGATATATGTCGTGGGCAAAGGCGTTCCGTTCCAGCAAATTTGGGAGACCGGCGTCATCTGTCCTCCGCTCGCAACGAGCGTGATATCCCCGCTTCCCGCGTTCACCGTGGAGGGCGTAATCGTGTAGAGAATCGGCAGATTGTTGTTGATTGGAAACGCAAATGTGTTCGAAGAGACGCCGATCGGTGACGTCACCACAATGGACGCCGTTCCCGCCGTGGCGATATACGACTCGGGGATCGAAGCCGTGAGCACCACTCCCGATTGGTAAGTCGTCACGAGCGCAATCCCATTCCAGCTGATCGTGCAGCCAGGCTGGAACTGCGAACCGTTGACGTACAGCATAAACGCCGCACCGCCGGCGATTGCGCTGTTCGGACTGGTGTAGTCAATGTGCGGCTGCGACGCAACGACCTGCATCGGCAGCGTATTGGAAGGACCAAATCCTGGGTTCGTGACCGCAATCGTCGCGCTCCCGGGCAAGGCGAGGTACGACGCCGGGATGACCGCCGTAAGATTGGTCGTCGAGACGAATGTCGTGGCGAGCGCCGATCCGTTCCAGGTCACGACTGAACCGGCGACATAACCCGCGCCGGAGACATAGACAGTTGTGTCCGCGCTGCCGGTGTAGATTACACCAGGGCTGATGGAATCAATCCGCTGCGGAGCCTGTATGGTAAAGGTCAGGCTATTGCTGACGCCGCCGCCCGGAGCGGGGGTCATGACAGAGATTTGAGCGCTTCCATCGGCGGCGATATTCGCTGCGGGAACCGTGGCGGTAAGCTGAGTCGCCGAGACGTAAGCGGTAGCGAGCGCCGCGCCGTTCCATAAAACCTGCGAGGAGCCAACGAAGTTCGAGCCGTTGACAGTCAGCGTAAAGTCCGGTCCGCCCCCCGCAATACTGGATGGAGCCAGGCTCCCGGCGACGGGTGCTGGATTGACGGTCAGGCTGTAGGATTGCGCCGCTTCGACGTTGCCGGCAATGTCTACACTCCAATACGAAACGGAGTGGATGCCGGAGCCAGTGACGGTGAAGGGCGTGGTATATGTCTGCTGCGCGCCGCCGTCGATCGTATAATAGGTGTTCGCGATTCCAGAAAGCGCATCTGTAGAAACGAACGTAACCTGCGTTTCCGATACGGAAACCGTGGTGATGGGCGCAGTCCAGTCAATATTGACCGCCGTCGACGGGCCAAAGCCCGGATTTCCTGCGGCGTCGATAGCGTAGACGCCCCATTGCAGCCCTGCGCCTTCGCCAATAAAGTCCAGCGTCGTTCCCGGCCATGTGAATAGGACGCCGGACGTCGCATCCATCGCGGTGTAGGACAGATGGACCACGCTGTTATTCCATCCGGCGGCGTTCGGCGCCGGGTCCAGTGGGCCGAAGGTAAAGAACGGGGCCGTCTGATCGACATTCAGCGGCTGCGTGTGGGCGATTTCGGTGTTGCCTGAGCGGTCGACGCTCCAATATGTCAGCGCATGTGCGCCGTCGACGGTCACCAGGAACGTTCCGGAGTAAAGGTGCTGTACGCCATCAAGCGTGTAATAAGTCGCGGCGAGATCCTGCGGCCCGGCTGCGTCGGTCGCGAAAAGCGTGACCGATACCGGAGCGACATACCAGCCGCCATTGCCGGTAGTTCCGGACAGCGACAGGGTGGTGACGGGGATGGTCGTATCTGCGGGAATAGTCAGCGCCGTAAAGGATGCAGTCAGAGATGAATTATATGTCGCCGTGATGGTGATCGGCGTGTCGACGCTCACAGCTCCCGGAGTGACGTCAAAGGTCACCGATGTCGCTCCGACAGGGATCAATAAGGCGCCGTTCCCCTGATAGTTGGTATTGGTGAAGACGGTGGACGCCTGGCTGGACGTCAAACGGATATACACATAGCCAGGATAGTTACTGCCGGGAAGCGCGGGCGCGGGACCGGTGAGCGTCAGCGTCGCGGTCAGATGTCCTCCCGCTCCCACAGTCGGACGATTCAGCGTCAGCGAGGCGAGGTCAAACGGTTTGACGGCCAATACCGCTGATGTCCCCCCTCCGAAAACCTGCGCCGTAAAGTACACCAAGACCGGCGAGGAAACGCTGCTCGCCTGCACGGAAAACGTCCCCACGGTCTGTCCGGCGGGAATGTAAACGTAGTGTACGGGAACATCAGCGCCGGTAAAATACACAGCGTTCCCCCCATCGTCCTTAGAGATCCGAACATACGCGCCGTTCGGACCGCTGACGTTCGGATCGGGGAGATCGGGAGCCGGCTGGCTAAGCGTCACGGTAGCGACGGCAAGACCGCCGCCAAAGACAGTGGCCGGCGCGAACGACAGCGTCAGCGGACCGGAAGCAGCGTGTGCGCGCGGCGAAAACACGGCGGCGGCTAGCATCAAGAAAGCACAGAGAAGAAGTAGTGTAAGCGTGCGACTCCATGGAGCGAGACGGCGGTCCATAATTTTGATGTCCTTGAAAGTGGCGAGATACAGGCGAAAGAACGCTGCCTGCAGACGATGACCGCTCAAACGAGCGATCGGAAGTGCTTAAGATTATTTTAGCATAGCAGACAGTCGCCTTGAGCCTATTTGCAATGCTGAATGTTCATGAAGATTTAAAATTCTCGCGTTGCGAGAAAAAGCGCCAGCCACAGTCCCAAGCCGGCGGCTGTCAAGATCAGAGGGGTTGCAATCGATCCGACTTTGAAGAAATCAGCCGCGCCGATATCCTCGCCGCGCTTGCGGGCGTTGGAGATGACGAGCATTGTCGCGAGCGACCCTGCGACCGTCAAATTCGGCCCTAAGTTACAGCCCAGCAGCGCCCCGTACTGCGCGGCGGGGCCGGCATGCGCGGCGTGCAGCGAGGAGATCGCCAGCAGCGCCATGGGGATATTGTTCACGACATTGCTTCCCGCGCCCGCGCCAAACGCCGTCACGCCAATCTGCGCCGCCGAAGACCCACCCGCCATCGCCAGGCCCCGCGCGGCGATGGCGGGCAGTCCCAAGTTCTCCACTCCGCGCACGACGACAAAGAGTCCCACGACAAACGGAAACAGCGACCAGGAGACATGACGGGACAAACGGCGCAGGGAAACGCGCTTACGCCACTTGCCCCAGACAATCAAAACCAGACATCCCGCGAAGGCGATGACGTACGGAGGAACGCCGAGCAAAGCGCCAACAAAGTAGCCGATCAGCACCCCGGTTAGTACAAGTAAAGATACGCGGAAGTAAGAAGCGTCGGCAATCGCTTCGGCCGGTTTCGGCAGCCCTTTCAGCGCGTACATCTCGGGAATTTCTTTGCGAAAAAGCTTGAGGAATAAGAA
>NZ_JBDSQY010000269.1:0-5967 GCF_039929585.1 Capsulimonas sp. | reverse complement strand
GGGGGACCGGAAAATGCCAGTCTCCGAAATCTGGTCCCCCAGAATTGGGGCGGAGGGGCTATCCTACTCTCAATTAGGCTTTTCCAAGAGCCTCCCTTAGCGCGGCGAGAGAAGCGCGCGGGCGCGGCGCACGAGTTCGGCGGCGGCTTCCGGGGTTTCGGCGGCGGCGTTCAGGTGGCCCATCTTGCGGCCCGGTCGCGCTTCCGCCTTACCGTAAAGGTGCAGCTTGACACCGGGAATGGCGCACGCGGCGGCCCAGTCAGGCTCGCCGCTCGCGGGCCAGATGTCGCCGAGCAGGTTCGCCATCGCGGCGGCGGGACGCAGCATCTCCACCGAACCGAGCGGCAGACCACAGACGGCGCGCAGCTGCTGCTCGAACTGGCTGGTGACACATCCGTCGATGGTCCAGTGCCCGGAGTTATGGGTACGCGGCGCGATCTCGTTGACGATCAAATTACCGTTATGGCCCAGGAAAAACTCGACGCAGAGAACGCCGACGACTTCGAGTTCTTGAAAGATCGTGCGCGCGATCTGTTCGGCTTCGAGCAGAACGGCTTCCGGAACGGACGCCGGGGCGAGGGTCACATCTAAAATATGATTGGCGTGCGTGTTATCAACGAGGCCGAAGTGGACGAATTCCCCGTCCACACCACGCGCTCCGACAAGAGAGAGCTCCCGTTCGAAGTCGATAAAGCCTTCCAGGACGGCAGGCTGGCGGTCGATAGCGTCCCATGCGGCGACGGCGTCTTCAGGCCGAAGGATCTTCGCCTGTCCCTTGCCGTCGTAACCGAAGCCCGCCGTCTTCAGAACCGACGGCGTTCCTAGTTCTTCGACGGCCTGTATCAAATCATCTTCGGTATTGATCGCCCGAAACGGAGCGCAGGGGATGCCGGCGCCGTGCAGAAATGTCTTTTCGCGAAGGCGGTGCTGGGCAGTGTGCAATGCGGCGCGGCCGGGGCGGACCGGGACGATCTCGCCCACGGCGTCCAGCGCCGCCACGGGGACATTCTCAAACTCTTGAGTGATCACATCCACCTGGCGCGCAAAAGCGCGCAGGGCGTTCAGATCGTCATAAGAACCGATCACTTCGATATCGGCGATCTGTCCCGTCGGCGAGTTGGCTTCGGGAGAATAAACACCGACTTTGTATCCCATCTCACGCGCCGCAAGGGCGAGCATCCGGCCGAGCTGGCCGCTGCCAAGAATACCAAGGGTGGCGCCGGGTAAAATCGCGTCGGACATTACGGCAGGGTCTCCGCGAGGACTTTTTCCGTCTGTTCGGCCCGGAACGCGCGCAGTTTTTCGCGCAGCGCCGGGCGTGTGTTCGAAAGAATCGCGACGGCGAGCAGGCCGGCGTTGATCGCGCCCGCCTTACCAATGGCGAGGGTTCCCACGGGAATGCCGCCGGGCATTTGGGCAATTGACAATAGTGAGTCCATGCCACTGAGCGCCGCGCTCTGCACGGGAACACCCAGCACCGGAAGCAGCGTCTGCGCCGCCACCATGCCCGGCAAGTGCGCCGCGCCGCCGGCGCCGGCGATCACTACTTCCAGGCCGCGCCCTTCAGCGCTTGCCGAGAACTCGTTCAGGAGATCCGGCGTGCGGTGCGCGGAAACGATGCCGAACTCATGCGGCACATCGAACTTCGCCAAAATCTCAACGGCATGGCGCATCGTGTCCCAATCGGACTTGCTGCCCATAATCACCGCCACTAAAGGAGCGCGCTGCGGTTCACTCATGCCGATACCCCTTCCGTTTCGCCGCCGTAGCACGAGTAGAAGTACGGCGTCTCCGCTTCAAACTCAGCGGCGCAAGTGTCCACCATCTTGTAGATCGGCGCGCAATTCGCCGTCTTGCGCCAGGCGCGAATCTGAGATTCTTTCACGCCCAGAATATCAACAAGGTGCCGGTCGGCGAAGCCTAAATTCTTGGCGGCGACCAGGAGCGCCTGCGTTTCTTCGTCCAGCGTCTCCACATGGTGAAAGCGCGCCGCCTGCGCGCGCAGCTTGTCTTCAAATTGCACAAGGCGCTGGATCTTGATCAGGAACCAGGGGTCGACGCCGCTCAGGTCCGCCACTTCCTCCACGAGAAGACCACGATGGAAGGCTTCGGCGATCAAAAAGAGGCGCTGATCAGTCGCGCTCTGCAATCCCGCCTCAATCTCCATGTCAGTCAGTAAGTCGCCGTTCTTAGGCCGCAGGCCAACCTGACCGATCTCCAGGCTGCGTATCGCCTTGAACAATCCACCCTCGAAGGTGCGGTCGATCGCCATGACTTCCCCAGTCGCCTTCATCTGCGTGGTGATACGTCGGTCGGCGGCGGTGAACTTGTCAAACGGCCAGCGAGGGATCTTGACGATGATGTAGTCCAGCGCCGGCTCGAAGCACGCGAGTGTCTTCTTCGTGACGGCGTTCTGGATCTCGTCCAATCGCAGACCGATGGCGATCTTCGAGGCCACGCGAGCGATCGGATACCCCGTCGCCTTACTCGCCAACGCCGACGAGCGCGACACACGCGGATTGACTTCGATAATATAGTAGTTGAAGGAGTCGGGATCGAGCGCCATCTGCACGTTGCAGCCGCCCTCAATGCCGAGCGCACGAATAATTTTCAGAGACGCCGTACGCATCATCTGATACTCTTTATCCGAAAGGGTCTGCGACGGGGCGACGACGATGGAGTCGCCCGTGTGCATGCCCATGGGATCGAAGTTCTCCATGTTGCAGACGGTGATGCAGGTGTCGGCGGCGTCCCGCATCACCTCATACTCGATCTCTTTCCAGCCCGTGAGATAGCGCTCGACCATGACCTGGTGGCTGGGAGACAGCTTCAGACCGCGCGAACCAATCTCGACCAATTGCTCAGGCGTGCGGGCGATACCGCCGCCGGTGCCGCCGAGCGTATAGGCAGGGCGCACAATCAGCGGCCAGGGGTTTCCGTCGCGTTTTGACAGTTCAACGAGTGCGCCTTCGTCCTCGATAATCCAGGATTCTGGAACCGGCTCGCCGATCTCGCGCATCAGCGCCCGGAAGATCTCGCGGTCTTCCGCCTTGCGGATCGTCGCGAGCGGCGTGCCGAGAAGCTTGACATTATACTTTTCCAGAATGCCCGCCTCAGCCAGCGCAATCGCCATATTGAGGCCCGTTTGGCCGCCGAGCGTTGGCAGCAGACCGTCGGGACGCTCTTTGGCGATGATCCGCTCGATGAACTCCACCGTCAGCGGCTCGATATAAACAGCGTCGGCGGTTTCGGGATCGGTCATGATCGTCGCGGGATTCGAATTGACGAGGACGACCGAAACGCCCTCCTCGCGCAGCGACTGGCACGCCTGCGTGCCGGCGTAGTCAAACTCGGCGGCTTGGCCGATAATGATCGGCCCGCTGCCGATCACAAGCACTTTCTTCACATCTGGGTTCTTAGGCATAATTGTCTTTCCGTCGGGGGATCATTCTGACCCACCCCGGCCCTTCGGGCCACCCCTCCCTTGAAGCAGGGAAGGGTTGTTAGAGATTCTCGGACGAAAGCCACCCGCGAAATAAATTCCAATACCCTACCCAGTTCCATGGGAGGGGTCGGCCGAAGGCCGGGGGTGGGTTAGTTAAACTGAATGCCCGTATAATGCTCCGCGCGTGCCGTCCTGCACGCGCTGCCGAATACGTCCGTAGTGGTAGATCTCGCGCTCCATCGCATGCCAGATCAGCCACGCCACGCTCATATTGGATTCCGGACGGTTCTCCTTGGGATTGGAGGGAACCGTACGCACTGCGCGCAACCCCTCGCGGGAGAACGGGGCCATCACAACTTCTTCTAATTCCCGCGTGGCCGTCAGCAGTTCCACGAGCGAGCGCGCCGTCTCGTAATCGGACCGTCTCGGCGCTTCATACTCGTTGCCGCCGATCAGGCGTCCGACATAGAATCGGACCTCCGTCACCATCTCGATCACGATCTCCGCAACCGACGGCAGCGGCGGCGCCGGCCGCATCGAAAGCTGCTGCTCGGTCAGCGATTCAATGGTGTCGATCAAGTCCTGATGGATGTCTCCCCAGAAGGGATAGAGTTCGTTGAGCTGCATTAGGATGCCCCCCGGCCCCCACAGGGGGTGCAGAGCATATTTTCGAAAACGTGTCTCATCCAGAGTTTCAATCGCGCCAGTATACCTATGGTTTGCTCCCCTGTGGGGGTCGGGGGGGCATCCTAATGCACCCGGTAAATATCAATCACATACCGCCCGTCGCCGCCAAACTGTACCGTACCAACAAAGTGCTTCGGCGTGACCAGATTCGGATAGTGAGCGATCCACCACCCTCGCCACTTCGGCGCGCGCGTGACAGCGATGTACGTCGCGTTCAAGCGCTCGACGGGATGGTCGTCGTTGGACAGACCCGGCTGCACCGGCGCTGCGGAATACTTCGTGTGCAGACAAATCTCCGGGGCGAAATCTCCCACAAGACGGATATCGGACGATACCCCCACCATGCGGACGATATCGGAAGGCATTTGAAAGATCGTCGCGCTGCGCTCCGTCTCCTGCTTTACGGTCCATGCGCCGCTGACTGCGATGAATACGCAGACACATGCGACGCGCGGCAGGCGTCCAATCGACCGCGCCCCGATGGCAGCCAGGGCGCACAGCGCTGGCAGGAACAGCACATAGTATCGGCTAGGCGCGTAGTTGGACAGCAGGCAAAATAGCAGTCCCCCACCCAGCCAGGCCCACATGAATAGAGACACACGGCTTCTTACACGCCGCGCGGCGATGGCGACCAGCACAATGACAGACGGCAGGAACGCGCAGAGATACGGCAGCAGGCCGCGTTCGCCGTTCCACAAAGCGCGCCGGATGTTCAGCCACACGGACAATGGCGAGTGCGGCATGATCTGGTGCGAAACAAAGTACGCATTCATACGGCGCAGTTCGCTTCCGTGCGGGATCGTCCAGAGAAGGGCTTCCATCCCAATGACAAGCGCAAAACCCGCGAGGCTCCACAGACCAATGCGCCGCTCCGAGGCTTGGGGCCGCCAAATGCAGGCGATTAAGATCGCGGGCGCGGCGATTCCGGCAAGCGACTTGAAGACGACTGCAATACCAAGCGATGCTCCCGCGAGCGCAAACCACACAGCGCGTTTACGCCCCTCGGCGCTTTCACCATAGGACCAGCCCGCAAAGGCCGCCACAAGCCAGAAGGCCGTCGGCGTCTCCTGCAAGGCCAATCGGTTATAGAGCAAGTACGGCGTCGCGAGCGCAAGAAACAAGAGGCCAAGGTCCGCCACCGGACGTCCCGCGCTTCGGCGCAGGCCCAGCCAGAAGACCAAAAGCGTCAGCAGGCTGAAGGCGACGGACACGCCCCGCGCGGTCAGGACATTCGCGCCATATGTCCGAAACACGGCTTCCTGGATGAGGCTCAGAAGCGGCGACAGCAGACGGTCGTGAAAGTTGCCGGGCGCGAGCGTTCCGAACAGCGCCATGTGGCGCGCGTCGAGGGTGTAAAAGCCCTCGTCCGTGAAGATCCCGCTGCTCCATGACAGCCACATCGGCGGATCGTCAGCGAGACCGATGATCCGCACGACAATCGCAGCGAGGACAATCAGCGCCAGGAGCCAGTTTTGCGCGCGCGTGGCCTTTATTTGGCCCTCTGCTCGTCGATCATTTCCAGGAAGCGACCGAAGTAGCCTCGGCTGTCCGCCGGGCCGGGTGACGCTTCCGGGTGGTACTGGATGGAGAACACCGGCAGCGTCTTGTGGCGCAGGCCCTCCACGGTGCCGTCGTTCAGGTTGATCTGCCAAACTTCTACGTCGGGATCGTCAAAGCCGTCCGCCGCCAGCGCATAGCCGTGGTTCTGCGATGTGATGACGACGCGGCCCGTCTCCAAGTCTTTGACAGGATGGTTCGCGCCGCGATGGCCGAACGGCAGCTTGAACGTGTCGAGGCCGACCGCGCGGCACAGCAGCTGGTGGCCGAGGCAGATG
>NZ_JBDSQY010000268.1:0-25270 GCF_039929585.1 Capsulimonas sp. | reverse complement strand
GTAGGTTACGAAGCGCCGGGGTGGGTCATACGCGGGGCATGAGGGCCAGTCTCTAATACCCGAGTGTAAACCGCTGCTGCACGTGCTTGGGCGATTCGAGCTCGTCAATCACCGCGACTGCGTAGTCTTCGGCGGAAATGCGGCTGTTCCCTTCAGCGTCGACAACCAACTGGTCGCCGCCCAATCGGAAGGTATTGGTCCGCTCGCCTGGCGCGATCATGCCCGCGGGGCTCAGATAGGTCCAGTCCAGAGCGTTCGCTTCCGACTTGTAGACACCCAGGGCGTCGCGCTGTGCGCCGGCGTTGGATTTGTAGGCCACGGGGAAATCGGGAGTGTCGATCACTTGAAGGCCGGGCGCCACTTCCAGGCTGCCCGCGCCGCCGACCGTGAGAAGGCGCTTGACGCCGGCTTTGCTCAGACCGGTGATGAGCGACTGGGCGGCGTCCACAATGGTCCTGTCGGCGGCGCCGCTCGGGCCGTAGGCGCTGACGACGGCGTTGGCGCCCTTTACTGTTTCCGCGATGCTGTCGGAATTGAGAATGTCACCAGTGATGACTGTCAGGTGAGCATGCTGCTCGGTAAGCTTGGCCGGATCGCGGACGATGGCCGTGACCTGATGACCTCGATTGAGCGCTTCGCGTAAGATGCGTCCGCCGATCATTCCCGTGGCTCCAAAAAGTGCGATCTTCATTGTCGTATCCTTTCGCGGTCCGATTGTATTTTCGTTTCCATAACTTGTAACGTTTCCTGTTACAAGTTAGTTCCGAAAAAACGCCCTGATTTTACAGCGCATTGGTCAAGACAATTCAGCATGTGGCGGCGGCCTGTAGCTGGCGCACGATTTCCGCCATGGTGGTTTGGGAAAGCCGGTGCTCCATCGCCTGCTGTGCTTCGCCGAAAACGCCTTCCAACGAGACCTGGATGTTTGCTCCCACGGAGCATTCGGGATTGGGACGAGGGTGGATGGTGAAGAGATCGAGTGAGTCTTCGACGGCGCGATAGACATCCAACAGGGTAATGTCCGGGAGGGGGCGCGCCAGACGCGCGCCCGGCACGCCTTGCTGCGTGAGCACCAGACCGGCGCGGCGCAGCAGCCCCGTCACGTTGCGGACCACGACGGCGTTGACGCCGATGCTTCCGGCCATCCATTCCGAGGTGTTCTCATCCTGCTCGTTCATCCCCAGGAGGGAAAGAATATGCACGGCGACGGCGAAGCGGCTTGCGATGCGTATGGTCGTTGCTCCTTGTTATGGATCTTCTCAAGATCCATAACAAGGAATGTCTAACAGGGGTTCCGAGTGGGGGGCATCCTACGCCGCGCGCTTGAGATGCTGGGGCGCGTGTGTGGCGGGGGCGTTCATGCGGAACCGGCCGACCATTCCCTGAAGAGTGTCCGCCATCGCGTTCAGCTCCGTCGCCGCCATGCTGACCTGGTGCACGCTTGCGGTCTGCTGCTCGATCATGTTGGAGACGCCCTGCGCGCTCATGGTGAATTCCGCAGTAGCGCCGGTGATGTCGTCGATCGCGCTCTGGCTTTCCTGCGTGACTTGACGTACGGTTTCCACGGTCTTGAGCACTTCCTGCACGGAGGCGGCCATTTCCTCGACGGTTGCGGTGAGGCTGTCGACTTCAAACGCGACGGACTGTGCGGCCTGGACGATGTCCGAAAGGGCGACGCCGGCTTCGGCGCTTTGCGCGGCTCCGGCGGTCACTTCCTCGGTGCTTTCCTGCATCGCCTGCACGGCTCCGGCGACCTCGGACTGGATGCCGCCGATCAGCATTCCGATGTCACGCGTCGCGCTGGCGGCGCGCTCGGAGAGCTTGCGGACTTCGTCGGCGACAACCGCGAAGCCGCGGCCATGTTCGCCGGCGCGGGCAGCTTCGATCGCGGCGTTGAGCGCCAGCAGGTTCGTCTGCTCCGAGATCTGGCCGATTGTCTTGACGATTTCGCCGATCTGTTCGCTTTTGCGGCCGAGTTCTTCCACTTTGCTTGCGGACGCGCCGACCTGCTGACGGATACGCTCCATGCTGGAAATGGTCTGATGAACGGCGTCTCCGCCGCTGCGCGCCATGGCGGCGGCCTGCTGCGCGGCGGTCGCCATCTGCTGGGCGCTGCCGGCCGCCTGATCGACTGCCTGTCCGGCCTGCACCATCAGATCGCTGGCGACGCACGCGGCGTCGTACTGGCGCTTGCCGCCATCGGTGACGAGATCGCTGCACTCTGCGGAGTGCGCGGCTGTTTGCGCCATGCTTTGCGTGGACCGGGCGATCTCGCTCGCGGATCGGCTGGTGTCCTCCGATGTGGTGGAGAGGCGAACGCTGGTCGCCGCGACGGCGTTTGCGCTGCCGGCAATCCCACCGATCAGTTCACGCAGGCTGATCGTCATACGGGCGAAAGCGGTTCCCAGAGCGTCGTGATCCGACTGTGGCTGGACGACATTTGTCAGATCGCCGTCGGCGATTGCGCTTGCGGCCGACGCCATTTCTTTCTGGTGGGTCATCAGCGAGTGGAACGCCGCGACAACCATGCCGATTTCCGTCCGGCTGGCTGGCGGAAGCTCCTGCTGAACGTCGCCCTGCGCCAGGCCCTCCGCCGCTTGGAGCAGCGCTCGGAGCTGTGAAGCGATCGATTTGGCCAGGAAAATAGCGATGCTGGCGGAGATCAGTAGGATCAAGCCCTGCAACGCCCACCCCTCAGCAATCGCGCGCTGTGTACGGCGTGCGCCTTCATCAATACCGGCGTCAGTCTGGTCGGCTTGGGTTTGCAGGTTAGCCACAAGACCGCCGATCATTTCCTCAAGCTTGGCGCGCGCCGGGACGTACTGGTCCTGATAGAGCGCTTCGGCCTCACGAGTATGGCCGGCCTTGGCCATGTCCATCGTTTTGTTTTCGAGGATGTTGCAAACTTCGCCGTCTTGTTTAGCCAGCTCGTCCAATTGCTGCTGCAAATCGTTGTGGTGGGGAATGGAGTTCAGAGAGGTTTTAAGTGTTTCAAACGCTTTGCTGGCGGCGTCATCCGCCGCATACTTGGCGTCCCAGTGCCCTTGTTTCTGTGTATAAACATAGGCCATTGTCTCACGGGCCATCGTATTACTGGCCAGTGAGGCGTCCTTAGCGATGGAGATGGCCCGATGGGCGGCCGCTCCCGTCGTGCTTACGCTCTGCATATAAGCGCGTGTGGCGCTGACTGCCTGGAAGTAACCAATGATCCCAAGCGCGATCACGACCGCAAACGCTGCGATCAGCTTTGCCCTAATAGTAAGGCCACTGAGTCCAAAAGACATGAAAATCCCCCTGCTGAAACGACAATACACCTAGTATTATGGCTAGTCAAGGGGAGAACATTAGGTTGGATTACGCCATGGCGAGTTCTTGCGTGAAAGGAGCGGGTGGCGTATCGCCTTCCGGTTCCATCCAGCGCCCGTCGGATTTGATCAGTTCGACGAGCGCTTCCACGCCTTCTTCCTGAGGGACGTTCTTGACGGGGGTACGGCCACGGTAGAGAGTGATCACGCCGCCGCCCTTGCCCACATAGCCGTAGTCGGCGTCGGCCATTTCACCGGGACCATTGACGATGCAGCCCATCACGGCAATATCCAGACCGACGAGATGCTGCGTGGCCGCCTTGACCTTGCGCAGCACGGAGGTCAATTCAAATTTTGTGCGGCCGCAGGACGGGCAAGCGATGAACTCAACCTTGGTCTTGCGCAGTCCGAGCGCTTGGAGAATATCGTAACAGACGGGAATTTCGTTGATCGGATCCTCACTGAGACTGACCCTGATCGTATCACCGATGCCTTCGGCCAGCATCGTCCCGATGCCCGCCGTGCTCTTGACGCGCGCATACTCGCCGTCGCCGGCTTCGGTGACGCCCAGATGCAGGGGATAATCCATGCCCAGTTCGTCCATGCGGCGCGCCATCAATCGATTGGCGGCGAGCATAATCGGAACACGTGACGCCTTCAGAGAGATAATCAGATTGTGATAGCCGTGCGCCTCGCAGATGCGAATATACTCTAAGGCGCTCTCGACCATTCCCTCGGGAGTATCGCCGTACATAACAGTGAGACGCTCGGCGAGACTGCCGTGATTGACGCCGATGCGCATGGCGATATCGCGCGCCTTGCAGGCGTCGATCACGGGCAGCAGCGACTCTTCGATCGCCGCCAGCTCCTCTTGAACCTCAGTGGGCGTATAGTCATCCGTGCGCTGGCGGGGCTTGCGAAAGACAAACAAGCCCGGGTTGATCCGCACTTTGTCGACAAAGCCCGCGACGGCGACCGCAATATCGCCGCCTTGATGATGCACGTCGGCAACCAGCGGCACTTCGTAGCCACGGCGGCGCACTTCCGCCTGGATCTCGCCCAGGCAGTGCGCTTCGGCGAGGGTGGGGGTGGTGACGCGTACGATCTCGCAGCCGGCGTTGTGCATGGCGATGATCTGCTCGACACACCCCTGCACGTTGCGCGTCTCCTCGGTGATCATGCTCTGCACGACCACGGGGTGATCCCCTCCGATATACACATTGCCGACGCGCACCGCGCGCGTTTTGCGGCGCGGATAGACTAACTCACCCATGGCGCTGGGCCTCCACTCTTTGTTTGGACTTACAAACATTATACCTCAGCGGGCGTGCGGAGCAGGAAACCGCGCCTCCCGAGTCGAATCATCCTCCGTTATGCCAGCCACTCCCTCGTCCAATCCCACAACTCCTGCGGCCTTCAGCGCCGTCGCGCCGTACTACGACCATCTGATGTCGGGCGTCCCATATCGCTTCTGGATCGCCTACGTCGAGCGCCTTTGGAAGAAGCACAGCCTCGCGCCAAAATCCGTGCTGGACCTCGCCTGCGGCACCGGAACCGTCACCCGAATGCTCGCTCAGCGCGGCTATGTTACGGCTGGCGTCGATCTCTCCGGCCCCATGATCGCTATCGCCCGCGAGCGCGCCACCGAAGAAAACTTCAGTATCCCATTCTACGAACAGGACGCCGCCGACATGGACTTAGGCGTCTCCCGCTTCGACGCTGTTATCTCCCTCTTTGATAGTCTCAATAACATTCTCGAAGACGACCGCCTCCAGTCTGCCTTTCGACGCATGCACGACCACCTCAACCCCGGCGGCAGCTTCATCTTCGACGTCAATACCGAGTTCGCCTTAGAACAAGGCATGTTCAACCAGAGCTGCTCGCGCAAAGACGAACCCCTGCACTACCGCTGGCGCTCCCGCTACAACTCCGAAACCCGCATCTGCACCGTCAGTATGACCTTCAGCTACGACTCTGGAACCGGTGAGCGCGAAACCTTCAAAGAAACCCACATCCAAAAAGGCTACGCCAAAGACGAAATCACCCGCTGGCTAAAAGAAGCCGGCTTCGCCACCGTGACCGTCTACGACGGATATTCCACCGACCCGCCCCGCAAACGCTCTGACCGGTTATTTTATGTGGCGGTGAAGTAATTCTATAGAAAAAACTTCCTGATGGCGTCGAAAAAGTTGTTCATGTTTTAGAATGGCGGCAGGAAAAGAGAATTCGGATAAAATATTTTTATCCGGGTAATATTGACTCTTTTGTTTTACCCGGGTAATATTGACGCGACCAGGCGAGATTGGCTTTGGTGATGGTGAACTCGACACATATTGCTTTTGAAGGCGCACATCGTGTGTCGCATGGTTCTTTGGCGGATGCGGCGATCGCTGCGAAGCGGGCGCTGGATCGGCAGTCGGGCCATATGGTGCTGATCTTTGACGCTGTGTCCGGTGAGCAAATCGACCTGAATTTGCAGGGGACGATTGAGGATGTGCTCGCTCGTTTGCAGAGTCCGGCAAGCGATATCGTTCCGGCTGACGATCTGTCCGATGAGGCGCCTCGAACCCCAGGTCGGCCTAAGCTGGGCGTTGTGCCGCGTGAGGTGACACTGCTTCCTCGGCATTGGGACTGGCTCGCCGGCCAGTCGGGCGGGGCGTCGGTGACGCTGAGGAAGCTGGTCGAGAAGGAAATGCGGGCGTCGCGTCAGCAGGATCATGCGCGGCAGTTGCGGGATGCGGCGTATCGGTTTATGTCCGCTATCGCTGGTAACGAAATAGGGTTTGAAGAAGCACTGCGCGCTCTCTTCGCTGTCAATAGCGTAGGGTTCCATGCAATCGTCCAGAATTGGCCGGACGACATTCGCGAGCACGTTCAGCATCTCGCGGATCAATTTTTCGATGCGGACGTATCTCCACCTACGTCATGACTGTGAGGATAAGAAGATTATGAATAATTATCAAGACGAGCTTGATAGTGACATTGTTTTTGCGATTAATGCTGTCTTTGGCGATGCGCGGATCGACAGCGTTTCACCCATGGCCGGGGGACGCTCAGGAGCTTTGCTGTCAGTCGTGTCGGTGAATGGAGTGGGGTATGTGGTGAAGAAGGTCGATGCAAGCCGCCCGATGCACCAGGAGCGCGCCGAACAGGAATTTGCCTGTATGACCATTGCCTCCGAGCTGGGCGTGGCTCCGAAGCTGCATTACAGCAATGTCGAACGTGGCGTGTCCATTGCGGAACAGATTCACGGAGCGCCGCTGGTAAGATCCGAAGCGCATCTGGAGCGCGTGGCGCGGGCGCTGCGCTGTCTCCACCAGGGAACGGCATTTCCGCATGGGATCTGTCCCGCCGCGCTGGCTCATATGGTGGATGGAGATCTGCGCGAGCAAAGCGGATGCGGGCTTCCGGAGTGGATCATGCACGCCATTGATGAAGCCGATCGGATAATGTCGCCCTTTGTTCGGCCCACGCCGTGTCACAACGACTTGAACCCGACCAATATCATTGAAACCGATGCAAGGGTATATTTTGTCGATTGGGAATGGGCTGGTATGTCTAATCCGTTCGTCGACCTCGCTCAGTTAGGCGTATTTGGGTTTCCCAGGGCCGAACAGCAAGAGGAATTGCTCGTCGCGTATCTGGAGCGCGTTCCTTCCGAACAAGAGCGAGCGCTAATGGCAATGGCGCGAGTCATGGCGCTTGCGGTTTATGCAGGCGGCTTTTATCGGTCGGCTCAAGTCAGTCGCGATGACACGCTTCCAGCTGCGCTGTCGATCCCGGATCTACTCGCATATCTGGGAGCCCAGCGTGAGCGCGCGTCTGCATCCATTGTGGCGGCGTCCCTGCTGGAAGAGACGCGGCGAGAGATCAATGCAGACGCCTATGGCGACGCCAAGAAGCTGCTGCAGTCAAAGATCGGCGCCTGACTTTTGCCATATCGCCGCAAGCAGAAAAAGCCCGTCCGGCGCATGCCGGACGGGCTTTCATAATTTTGGCCAAAGCCTTATGTTCACCCTAGACCGCAGTCGGCCGCGCTCCGGGGGTGGTTTGTCCGCTCGTTTCACGCTCGTGGCGCTCCAGGGCGAGTTCCGCGCGGCGGAGGCGCTCGCGGATCTCTTCGGACGAGTCTGATGTGCTTGCATGACGCAGGTGCTCGTGCACCTCGTGCAAATGCTGATGCTGCTGTTCTGTAGTCGCCATAACGCTCTCCTTTGAGTTTCTGATGCTCAATGGATATATACCACCCATTGCTGGTTCTTTAAACGTATTTTTGCTGGAGCTTAGTTCCGAGGAGCGGCGTCGGCTTCCACGCCGGCAAGAATCGCTTCGGCGATCTTTTCTTGCCCTGCCTCGGTACGCGCGAACGCATAATCTTTGGCGTTGTTCAGTACGACCATCTCCACCGTGAGCGCCGGGACTTTCGAGAAAATCGATCCGGTGAGCGCGCCTTGCTTGCCGCCGATTTTCGTTCCCGCCTCGGTACGCAGTCCATGGTCCGGCAGCGCGCCGTCTAATGCTTTGATGGTCGCCTTGTGGAAGACTTTCGCCGCTGCGGCGCTGGCTTTCAGCACAGCTTGTGGCGGCCCGGTGACGCCATGGGCGGTTCCTTGGCGAGCGGGGTAATAGGTGGCGAAGCCTCGGCCCGCGCCGGAGTCGCAGTGGAGCCTCAGAAACAGTGCGGCGTGGGCGTCGTTTGCGATTTCGGCGCGGCGCATGTTGGTGACGAATTCGTTTTCGCTCGACTTGGTCATGACAACCGTCGCGCCTTCGTCTTCCAAGAGCTTCTTGAGACGAACGGCGACAACCCAGTTCAAATGCCGTTCCGTAAGTTTTCCATCGCGGCTCTGCGTCCCCGCGCTGGTTTCGGAAGTATGGCCGGGATCCACACAGACCACGTACCCACTCAACGCCTGCCCGCCACTCTGACTCCCCTTCTCCCAAAATTGGGAGAAGGGGCTGGGGGATGAGGGCCACACGGCCTGCGAAATAAAGCAAAAGGCAAGGATGAGAAGTACGCGCTTGATCATAATTATTTGACGGCGAGGTAAATCAAAATGGTCGCGATGAGGCCGGCGACCTGGCCGGCGATCAGCGATTTCTGGCGCGTCTTGATCGCGCCTGCGAGCGGGAACAGAGCGAAAAAGGCGACGCAGAGGATGGCCTTCCAGGGAGTACGCTCCCAATGGAACAGCACGGCTTCCATCACGCCGAAAAGGGCGCAGACGGGGAAAGCAAAAAAGCCGAGCAGAAACTCGGCGACGGCTTGGCGTTTTGGCATTGTGTAGGTCGAGGCCCTCACCCCCAGCCCCCTCTCCCAATTCTGGGAGAAGGGGAGCCAGAGGGGAGTTTTTATTTTAAGTATTCGGAATCCAACCCTCTCCCAGAATTGGGAGAGGGTGGCGCGGAGCGCCGGGTGAGGGCTTCTTACCGCTTCAGGTTATAGAACGAGCCCAGGCCCTTGAACGTCGCGGTGTCGGCCAGGGCTTCCTCGATGCGGAGGAGCTGGTTGTACTTGGCGACACGGTCGGTGCGGGCGGGGGCGCCGGTCTTGATCTGCCCGGCGTTCGTCGCGACGACGATGTCGGAGATCGTGCTGTCTTCGGTCTCGCCCGAGCGGTGGGAGACGACGGCGGTGTAGCCGGCTTGCTTCGCCAGTTCGATCGCGGCCAGGGTCTCGGTCAGGGTGCCGATCTGGTTGACCTTGATCAGGATGGAGTTCGCGGTGCCGGTGTCGATGCCCTTCTGGAGGAACTTCGTGTTGGTGACGAACAGGTCGTCGCCGACCAATTGGACCTTGTGTCCGATGCGCTGGGTGAGCTTGAGCCATGTCGCCCAGTCATCCTCGGCCAGGCCGTCTTCGATCGAGATGATCGGGTACTTCTCGACCAGGTCGGCGTAGTAGTCTACCATCTGGTCGCCGGACAGCGTGCGGCCCTCGCCCTTCAGGACGTAGCTGCCGTTGTCATAGAACTCGGACGCGGCGGGGTCCATCGCGATGAAAATCTGCTTGCCGGGCTCGTAGCCGGCCTTCTCGATCGCTTCGATGATGACCTTGATGGCCTCTTCGTTGCTCGGCAGGTTGGGGGCAAAGCCGCCTTCGTCGCCGACCGCGGTCGCCAGACCACGCGCGTGCAGGACGCCCTTCAGCGAGTGGTAGATGTCCACGCCCCACTGGAGCGCCTCCGAGAAGGACTCGGCGCCCACGGGCATTGCCATGAACTCCTGCATGTCCACGTTCGAGTCGGCGTGCTTGCCGCCGTTCATGATGTTCATCATGGGGACGGGAAGCTGGCGGCCGTTCGTGCCGCCGATGTAGCGATAGAGCGGGAGGCCGACTGCCTTTGCAGCCGCCTTCGCGACGGCGAGGGAGACGCCCAGGATCGCGTTCGCGCCCAGTTCACCCTTATTGTCCGTACCGTCGAGCTCGATCATGAGTTCGTCGATCGCGACCTGCTCGGTGGCGTCGAGGTCGATCAGCTCGGGGGCGATCTTCTCGTTGACGTTCTCGACCGCCTTCAGCACGCCCTTGCCGCCGTAGACTTTCTTGTCGCCGTCCCGCAGCTCAACTGCTTCGTTGGCGCCGGTGGACGCGCCGGAGGGAACGCTGGCGCGGCCCAGGGAGCCGTCTTCCAGATAAACATCGACTTCCACCGTGGGGTTTCCGCGGGAATCGAGAACTTGACGGGCTTGAATATTGACAATCGCCGTAGACATGAGAGGTCTCTCCTTTTATAGATCGTGTACGTATCGCATGCGGGCCTCGCTGGGCCCGCGGTCCGTGGATTTAGGACCTGAGAATCCTCAAAGGGATTCGAACAGCGCCCGCGCGGACTCGCGGTAAGGCGAGCGCATCGCAAGCGCAATCTGTGTGAGAACAAGGCCGTCCGGGACGCCCATATCGTACTGCTCGCCCTGGATCTCCGCCAGCAGATACGGCCCGCGCTGGAACAGCATCTCCTGAGCGGCCGCCATCTGGATTTCGCCCTTCTGACGAATATCGTTGTCGATGAGGTGTTTGAGGCAGTCGAAGGCGTCGGAGGGGAAGGCGTGGATACCGTAAAAGCACAGATACTGATCGTCGGGAATGCCCGGCGTTCGCAAATGCTCTCGGGCGTATTCAATGCTCGGCTTTTCCATCATCGCGCGCATCCAATAAGATGGAGCTCCGGAGAAATCCGTTGCTTCTCCCGCCGCCGTGCCGTAACGGTAGGCTTTGGATTCGTCGATCCGCGCCACGGAGGAGACGGGCGCGTGCGATTGCTCGAATGCGTGAATGATCTGCTGCGTGCAGCTCTGATCCGTACCAGAAAGGCTGATATGATCGCCGACCATCAGCACGAACGGCTCGCCGCCCGCCCATTCATGCGCCTGATAAACGGCGTGCCCATAGCCCTCTTGGGTGTGCTGGACAACGAAGGTCAGGCGGCTTTGCAGGTCCGCAAGCGTATCGGAAAGGGCGTCGGCCCAGTCCTTGCCGGCAAACTGGGTGCGCTTTTGCTCGTCGGTGAGACCCTGGAAGTGCGCCCGGATCGGTTCGAGGTTGCTGGGGTTGGCGACCACGCAGATCTCGTCGATCCCCGAGGCGACGACTTCTTCCAAGATAATCTGCAGGGTGGGCTTGGTGTACCCGTCGACATCGACGAGCGGGATCAGTTCCTTCTGCACGGTATTTGTCGCCGGATACTGGCGAGTGCCGCGTCCCGCCGCCGTCACGACCGCTTTTTTTACTGTCGTCATTGTCAGTTCTCCACGAGTTCGCTTGAGATTGTCCGAGGTCCGAAGGCCAGGGCGCCGGGGGATGCGCCGGCGAGGAAGACCTGCGCCATGCGTCCCGTTTGCGCCTGGTACTGATCGACGATCTCGGTCACGGCTTCTACGCCGTCGTCGCCGTAAGTCAGCAGAGCGACCGCGCCGCCGCATCCGCCGCCGGTGATTTTCGCGCCGTAAATCCCCTTCGCCGCGCCGGAGTCGCGCGCGAGGTTCACGAGCAGGTCCGTTTCCGGGCAGCCGAGGCCGATCTTGCTCATCGACCAATGCGCGCCGTACATCAGCGCGCCCGCCTGATTCATCGCCGTCGCAATATTCTCCGTGCGCGACATCAGATCGACGAAGCATTCGACGCGCTCATGCTCGAAAATCGCGTGGGACGCCGCCGCGCGGACTCCGTATGTCGTCCCTGGATCGATCCGGGTTACGAGGTCTCCCGTTTCGCCATAACGGGCTAAGAACTCCGCGCCTGTGATGGTTTCCGGGACTTGTTCGATGTGATCGGCGCGATACGCCGAAGGGCTGATCTGCGCCACATACTCGACGTTTAGAATTTTGCGCGCCATGAACGCCGCGATGCGCGCCCGCGTGTATTCGTCGCCGCCGACTGAGTGACGGACGCCCGAATTGACCCCATAGATGCGCACATCCGGCGGGAGTGTCCGTGTCCCATGCACTTCATGAGGCCGACAGAGCAATAGTAACAATTCGCCCGCCGTTCCCAGCGCGCTTGTCATTTGATCCATCACGCCGCACGGTGCGCCCGCCACGCAGTTCTCCACGATTTGACACAATCGGGCGAGCGTGACTCCGTCCAGGACAAGCCCATACGCTTCGCCGATCGCCTGCATGGCGGCGACTTCAATCGCGGCGGAGGAGGAAACGCCGGCCCCGGCCGGCACATCGCTATGCAGGAGAATATTCGCGCCCGTCTCGAACTGTGGCGTAATTTGCTCGGCCAGAAGTACGAAGAAGGCGCCGGCGAGATATGCCGCCCAGTGAGCGGTGGGATCGGCCTGAAAGTCGGCTTTGACCGCGTCATAGGTCCGCAGTTCGCCATCGAGAAAAAAAGAGTCCAAAGAGATTTGGACAGCAGTCCGCGTATCGCCGCCCACGCTCCAAACACGCACCTGGCGATCCTTGCGTTTGGTGAGGGCTACGACCGCCGCTTCACCAATGGTCGCCTGCGCGACGAGCGCTCCAGAATAATCGGCGACGCCGCCCATCACATCGATTCGACCTGGCGCTCGCGTGACGATCATCGTCGATTCCAGCGCCTCATCCCAGAGAAACGCCCGCCAAGCCGCATCTTGCCGCACCCGCTCTGTGAAATCGCTGACGTCTTGCACGGCGGCTCCTGAATGGAAAACATGACCGAAAAACCGCGAGTATTATAGCCGAAATCTTTAAAGAGTGTCAAATCACGGCGCTCGGAAAGCGTCCGATCACCATCTTGTTACTTCTGCGTCTGATCCAGCCATTCCATGATTTTATCAATGGTGTGATCCAGTGCGGGGTGTCCAGAAATGTCTACGGTAATATCCGCATACTGTTCGTAGAGCTGTGTACGCTCCCGGAAAAGCTCCTGAAACGTTTTGTTTTCAATCCCGACGACATGCGGCATGCCGCGGGCGATAAAGCGCTGTTCGATGCTGTCGATACTGTCCTTGAGATAGACGATCACTGAAGTCTCTTTCAGCATCGCCATCGCTTCCGGGGAGTAGATGGCGCTGCCGCCGGTGTCGATGATGGTCTGAGTCGCGTCAGTGAGGGTGAGGATGACGTCGTTTTCCAGCGCGACGAACTTCGGGTCCGACAGCAAAAACTTGTTGACGCCGCGCCGAGTCGCTTCTTCCGTCATGAGTTCGTCGCACTCGACGCAGTGATAACCGAGTCGCTCGCCGAGTTTTGCGCCCGTCGTGCTTTTTCCCACGCCCGCCATTCCGATTAACGCCACGTTCTTACGCATTTCCATCCTTACTCCTCTGCTTGGCCAGCTTCCTGGCGTCCGCTTTATTATGACTTCGAAGGCAAAGGAATTGTCAACGACTGATTGCTGTTATGCTGAATAATAAGGCTTTGAATATGAGGATGAGTGAAATGCAGATCGGTATCGATAGTTTTGTCGCGGTCCCACCGGACTCCGTCACCGGAGTGGCGCTCGATCCTGTGCAGCGAATGCAGGATTTGCTGGATGAGATTGAGACCGCCGATCGGGTCGGACTGGATGTTTTTGGCATCGGGGAACATCACCGACGGGAGTTTTTGGATTCCGCGCCTGCCGTAATTCTCGCGGCGGCCGCCGCTCGCACGAAGCGCATTCGGCTGACGAGCGCCGTCACGGTTCTGAGCGCTGCTGACCCCGTGCGCGTCTTTCAGGAGTTCGCCACCCTCGATCTGATTTCGCGGGGGCGGGCGGAGATCGTCGTGGGCCGCGGCTCCTTCACCGAATCATTTCCGCTGTTCGGCCTCGATCTGAACGACTACGATTCGCTCTTCACCGAGAAGCTCGATCTGCTGCTCAAAATCCGCGAAAGCCCAACCGTCACATGGTCCGGGCGGCACAGGCCGGCGCTGGATGCGCAGGAGATCTACCCGCGTCCCCTTCAGGACCCGCTGCCGATTTGGATCGGCGTCGGCGGCACGCCCAGTTCGTTCGCACGCGCCGGCGCCCTCGGACTGCCGCTGATGGTGGCCATTATCGGCGGCGAACCGCATCGCTTTCGCCCCTTGATCGATCTCTACCGTCAAACTGGCCTTCGCGCCGGTCACTCGCCGGAAAAGCTGACCGTCGGCGTCCACTCCCTCGGCTACGTCGCCGACACCACGGAGGAGGCCGTTGAGGAGTTCTATCCTGGATATGCCGAGATGTTCACAAGAATTGGAGCCGAGCGCGGCTGGTCGCCGACCACCCGCGCGCAGTTCGACGCCCAGCGCGGCCCGACGGGCGCGCTGCTCGTTGGGGACGCCGAAACCATCGCGCACAAAATTCTCGCTGTCAATAACTCTCTTGGGGGCATTTCTCGAATGACGTTCCAGATGAACGCCGCCGCCGTTCCACGGGAAAAGATGCTGCACGCGATCGAAATCCTCGGCGAAGCCGTGGCGCCGATCGTACGAAAAGCACTCACGCCCTAAGGAGTGTCCGTGAATGACGCAGTGGGTTTGACAGCGAAAGATCCCAGTGATATACTCTCGGAAAGGCCGCTTGCCAAGGAGCTTTCCGATGCACACTCGCTTCTTCCATTCTCAACTTTTCTTTTCCGTCAGCCTTTGCGGCATGCTCTCGTTCGGGGGCGCCTGCGCTCAAGTCCCTCTCGCAGCCGTGCGTCCGACACTGGCTGCGTCTCTGGCGCATGCGGCCCCTCCCGGAACGAGACTGGCGCTCTCTGTGGCGGCTGAGACCGTCACGCTTCCTGAAGGCGCATCGGCGCCCAGCCGGGAGCCGAGTGTCGGCGAAGTCTCAAGGGCCTACGGCCGGACGACGCATGAGTTCGGAAGTGTCGTCGCTGTGGCGCCGCCGACGATGGTGATCTTAAACACCGCGCCGGGCGAGCCGAATATCTACGCTGGTCTGCCCGTGACCGACGCGTTCACATTGCTGGCGTCAAGCCTCACGGACGAGCAGTGGAAGCAGCTGACCAGCGAACAAGGACTGGGGATTCAAGGGTTCGACGCGCAGCAGAAGCAGATGTTCGCCGCGCTACTGTCCGCCGATGGTAAGCTGGTGATTCGACCTAAGTACGCCAACGGCGAAAAATGGGACGACCATGACAAACGCGACATGACCGCTCAGCTTCCCCAGGTTCATTTAAGGATGAGCCAGACGATTGCGCTGAACATCCCTCCCAAAGAAGATCCAAACTCCGAGTATATGGATGCGGAGATTCCGCCGCCTGCCGGCTCTCCGCGGCAGTACGAAGTCGCGGATCGGCATGATTACGGAGGTTCGTCGGACACCGACTATGGCGCTCTGGTGCGCGCCGAGATGCCTAACGCGCCAAAGCGCGGACAGCTGGATTTTACCGATCCATCACTGCACGCGCCAGTCCCTCTGGATGGCCTGAAAACAGTGGGGGACCTCATTTATCGGATCGGCAATCTCACGAAGATAGAAATCTACGTCGACCCCCGGATGGAGAAAAAGTCGCTGACGCTGCTGGGGGCGACATCCGCGCCGGCGTCGGACCTTTTGCGATCGCTGGCGTTTTGTCTCACGAGCACATTTCGAAAAGTCGGGCCGGCCTACGTCTTGACGGATGACATCGCGGGCCTCGGCGCGCGGAAGCAAATTTGGAATGACTTCGAGGAGGAAGCCGACGTGCTTCGGCGTGGACCTGTCAGAGCCGCCAGCAACGCGCTGTATGTGCGCCATACACCGCGCGATATCCCATGGCTCGACGATCCCGCCGCAGTCACTCCCGAGCAGATTAAGCTTGCGAGCGATCAGACCGTGAATACGCAGGATGGTTTTTCCCCTGAACTGAAACTCACCCTATCCCAGCTGACGCCCGTCCAGCAGGACATGGTCCGACGGGGAGCCGAGAAGTGGAATCGTGAATACAAGCGGCAGCCCGTCAGTACCGATGGCAATATCCGGATTCGGCCCGCGCTGAATGTTCAGCTGCTGTCTCCGGGTGTCGATACTCCCATCGATATGAATTTAAATCATGGCGGAATGGAGCAGTGTTTTCTCTTTCAAGAGCCTGCGGATATGGTTGCGGAGAGTATAAAGGCGCAGGACGAAAAGAGGCTCAAGGAGCATCCGGAGTGGAGATCCCTGAATAAAACGCCGGAAATGGGGCCAATGGCCGATACCTGGAATGCATTGCGCGCGGCGCCCAGGCGCGCGGTGATCGTGCATGCGCGAAACGCCAAAGAAGTGGACGCCGCGTGCGACGCCGCCAAAACGCTTGGCTTGAACGAACTATGGCTCGATGTGTTCTCGGGCGGCAAGGCGCGCACGGATCTCGCATCGCATGGAGAAAACGATATCCTGACCGAGGCGCTTGCGCGGACAAAGGGAACGCCAATCCAGGTTTATCCCATGCTCGCTCTCATGTATTGGGGAGATTCGCCGCCGGAGGGATGCGCTGATCGAAATATTTTAGGCGAAACATCCGCACAGGCGGCGGCGAGGCGCCGAGAGCTCAAGGCCCTTCTGACGGATAGGGATAGCTTAGGAGATGAGGCTTACTCCAACCCGATTATTCCGGATTGGCCCGGCGTGATTGTGTGTCCTCTGGCGCCGGCCGTGCGGGCCACGCTGACAGGTCTCATCAAAGACTTGGCCGCTCGGCGCGGGATTGGGGGAATGGTCTGGCGCGATCTGGACTCCCCGGGATACGACTTGCTGCCGGGAGGATCAGACACGAACAGCCTCCTGCTGGGCTACCATGAGGCGGCTCGGTTAGCCTTTTTGAGGCGGTTCCATGCCGATCCTGTCGATATTTATGACGTTGGTCATGACGGGGTCAAAGCCAACACCGATCTCCCGAACTTCGGCGATAATAACGGTGAATATCAGCTGCATGACTCTTGGGTGAAGTTCCGGCAGGAAGCCTTTCCAGCGTTTCTGCGCGAACTTTATGTGGCGGCCAATCCCACTGGGACGCCGCCTGCGCGGCGGATTCCAATGATCCTCAAACAACTCCGCAGAGGGCAGGGCGGTAATATTGGAAATGGACAGTACGTTTATCCGCCCGGCTGGTACGGATCCTGGGACAACCCTGCGCTGCCGCCGCCGACGCTGCACACTCAAGGTGAGGAATACAAGCCCGGCGAGCCTTCAAAACCTGTCGCTGGCGACAGCGATCAGGCAAGGTTGCAATCCCATATTGTGATCACGCCGCTCACGCGCGACACGCTGTCACAGATGCGAATGATGGCGAGCTTCCGAAAGTCCGCGAATCCCGCAATCATCCGCACGATGCCATCGCCGCCCGCAATGTCCGGGTTCGTGCTGGATTTGGGCGATGCTCCTGGCGTCGGCGCCCTGAACGATTTGCTTACCGAAGTCAAATCCGTCCCGCCGCCGGCGAGCGTCGCGAAGCCAGCCGCCAAATAAATCAACAAAAACGGCCCCCGGCGCAGTGCGCCGGGGGCCGTTTTGTATGAACTTACCGCTGATCGGCGGGATCGCCGTAGGGATCCTGCGAGGCGGGAAGCACGGTCTGCTGATCTCCCGCATCGCCGTATGGATCTTGTGACGCCGGCAGGACGCTGGTCCGGTCGCCTGCGTCGCCGTAAGGGTCTTGTGAAGCAGGGAGAACGCCGCCGTTGCCGCCGTTGCCGGCGTTGTTCTCGTTTTCGTTATTGTCGCCGCCCGTGAAGATCTCTTTGATCCCCTCGAATATCTTATCCAATCCCATGGGCTATACTCCTTGTTCTAAATACCGATTACATGCCTGGGCCGCGCGGGCCAGGAGCGGCGAGGCTTGAGTCGAAGTCCAGCGCGGACGTTGTCGGAGCGCCGGCGGGCGGAGCGGGGACAGGCACGTTTTGGAAACGGCCATAATCGGGCGCATACCGCTGAACCTGATCCTGGGGAACCTGTGCGCCGCCGCTCGGAGCAGTCACCCATACGGGCTGATGCTGCGCGTTACGATAGTAAATGCCGCCGTTTTTGGACTGATAAAGCTGGCCCTGAGGAGACGCGCCCGGGGTCGTTTGATTTTGGGACGCCTGGTGCTTCTTGTAAAGATAGTAAAGAAGCGCAGCGCCCGCGAGCAGAACGACTTTCTGCTTGGTCGACATTCCCGGACGCTGCTGCGCAGTCGGCGTCGTGGACATCATGGGGCCGCTGGACGAAGGCGGCGGCGCGGTATCCGTCTTGCTGCCGCAACCTGCCGTCATGGCGAGCGTGGGGAAGGCAAGCGTTGCGATCAGCGCGAGTGAAATCAGTCGCGTTGATTTGATTCTGGGTGTATTGATAAGCGTCATCTTCGGGGCGTCCTCCGTGAAAGTGATCCATCGCAGTCCGCGTCGTGCGCCGGACAGTTGTGGCGTTATACCCGTATCGTTCGTATCTCAATCGCGCACTCTGACGCCGTTCATACTGGACTGTATGCCTGCCGCGTTTACTCGGATTTCTATGGTGGTATTTCTCAACATATAGAACTCCAAATATGTATAGGCGGTGAGGGGACTCCCCGCAGCCGCGATGAGAAAGATCAAGGGTGATTTGTAATGAATACCAAAGGAACGTGCATGCTGACAGTCGCCGCCGCGCTGTTTGCCGTGGTGTTGGCGCCTGCTGCGAAGGCGGCGCCGGTATCGATGATGGACAAAACGTTCGTCAAGAAGGCCGCGCAAAGCGATATCGCGGAGATCATGACCAGTCAACTGGCTCTCCAGCGCGCTGTGGACGGCAATGTCCGTGAGTTCGCTCAGCACATGGTTCGCGATCACAAGATGACGAGCATGAAGCTAAAGAAAATCGCCATGACCAATGGCGTAATGGTTCCTATGCACACCGACCAGATGCACCAGATGGAGTATATGCGGCTTTCGAAGATGACAGGCGCTTCGTTCGACAAGACGTATATCCAGGGACAAGTGAAGGCGCATAAAGCCGCCGTCGCACTGTTCACCTCTGAGAAAAATCGGGGGCGCAATGGCCAGCTTACCCAGTTTGCCGCGACCACGCTGCCGGCCCTCAAGATGCATCGCATGATGAGCGTGCAGACCGCAAGCGCGGTGATGCGAGCCAACGATGGCCGCTATGCACATCGCACGAACGGCATGAAGCATATGGGCAATATGTAATCGCGCACTTTCCATCAATTAAACGCCGCCTGCTTCCATGGACAAAATGGAAGCAGGCGGCATTTTTTATTCGTTCTGGGTTAGCAGTCAATTCCGAGATACCATCGTACTCCCTCGGCTTTCGCCTGTTCCAGTATCCTCACAATGTCCTGCAGATCGATCTCAACGCCTTCCTGCAAATTCCATCCTGGTGCGTACCGTATCCTGTCTTTTTCCGAAGTTGGGATAAAATTGGGGTTCGTCTGCAAATAATCGAGAAGAGCACGGGCTGTCGCCAGACCTTCGGATGCGGGAAACCATTCGATGGCTGGCGCCATGCGTCGTATGTTTTCCGGCGCATCTGCGGGGTCGCCGTCGAACATAAAGCCGATGATCTGTTCTGGATCGGCGCTGTGAAATTCGTGAAGCGGCTTTACACCCAGATTTCTTGCAACATCGGCGAGGTTGCTTTCTTCCGTGTCATCCACCGGCGCGTTCGCCAGCGCCTTGCCGCCCATGAAACTATCCAATCCGTCGATCTCGCGCTCCAGCGCGACGTACAATGCAACGCCCATGTTTACCCTCCTGCTGACGGCTTATTTACTTCCTCGGCTAAATATGCATGATTATAGCAGGTGCATATTCTCTTGTCGTTTTGCAGCGGCGGCGTCAGATTTCGGCCGGGATTTAGGCTACAATAAGAGAACGGAAACTTTGACGGCGTCCAGCCCCGTAAAGGCAGGGGAACTCCATGTGCGCTCGCATCGCTCCGGAGTTCCTGAAAAGTCATTATAAGGAAGATTGTTGCCTATGTTTACGGCGCGCATCGCGGCGGCCCTAACACGCTGTTATATTGCGCAGATCGTCCTAGGGTTCATGGGCGCGGCCATCGCGGGCACGCTCTGGTGGGCGCACCGGGCGCATGTCGATTTGCCCTGCTCCAGCAACGGCGGGTGTGAACTCGTGGCCGCCAGCTCCTGGGCGCATATGACGCTTGGGCCGTTTCACGACATTCCGGTCGCCCTGCTCGGTCTGCTGGGGTATCTCGCCATTCTGACATTCGCGATGATCAAGATCGGCGCGGATACCAAGCGAACCAAGATCCTGGTGGGCAGGCTCGGACTGCTCGTGATCACGGGCGGCTTCGCGTACTCCTGGTTCCTGCAATATGTCTCCCATGTGAAGATCGGCGCGTTCTGCCCATATTGTTTCACTTCGGCATGCGTCATGACGCTGCTGTTCATTTCCGCTATCATTGAAAATTCGCTGCTGCGCCGGCAAAGCGGCGCTCACTCTCCTGTGCTGGAGGGGGAAGCAGGTTAAATGCCCAACGTAAATAAAAAAACAATACTCTTCGGATCCTGGATCGTCATTCTCGCCGGTCTTTCTTACGCCATCAGCCGCATGAGCAGTAAGGACGTTGAGCAGCAGCAGCAAAAACCGCCTCCGTCGAAGTTCAACGCTGACGTTGTCGTCAAGAGGTGGCCAGAGATCATGAAGCATGTCGCCGCTCCGGCGCGCGGACCTGCGAACGCAGCTTATACGATTGTGGAGTTCGGGGATTTTCAGTGCCCGCAGTGCGGGACCATGCGCCCGGTCGTCGAGAAGGGGCTGGCGGACAGCAAGGGACAGGCGAACCTGTACTTTGTCCACCGCCCCATCCCGCAGATCCACAAATTCGCCATGGCGTCCGCGCAGGCGTCCGCCGCCGCCGCTAAGGACGGTAAATTCTGGCCAATGTACGACGTGCTTTACTCGCACCAAGATGACCTGGAGCCGGGATACTACGATAAATATGCGAGGGCGGCCGGACTGGACGGCGCGAAAATCATGGACGCCGTGCAGAAGAATACTTATCTTGCGCAAATCAACGCCGATCTGGCGTTTTGTGAGGATCTAGGCATCGAATCGACTCCGACCGTGATCATCCGGAACAACAAAACGGGTGAGGTGAAGGTCGCGACGGGAGCGGCTGAGATCAAGCCGATGTTCGGCTATGCACCTTGGTCGCTGACCGCATCCGGTCCCATGGCGCCCGCCGCGAAGCCGGCGAAGTCATGACGATCCCGGAAAGGAATGCTTCTATGTCGGCAGTGGACACCGAACTGGAAACGCTGATTCGCGCCCGCTATCCCATCATCTATGTGGTGTCGTGGGAGGAAAAGCGCGTCGAGCAGGCGATCGCCGCGATCTGTCTTGCCCGCAACAAGAAGATGCTGCAATGGACGGTCACGCAAGGAATCGTGCAGAACTCGAATAACCGTGATGACGCCACGCGCGATCCGCTGGCCGCGCTGGACCATGTGATGGCGTCGCGCGATCAAGCGGTTTATCTGTTCAAGGACCTGCATCCGTTTTTGAACGACACGGCCCTCGTGCGTCGGCTGCGTGATTTGACGTACGCCCTTAAAACTTCGTACAAGACGATCGTGATGCTCTCGCCCGTGCTGCGCCTGCCGCCCGAACTGGAAAAAGAAATCACAGTCGTCGACTATGCGCTGCCGACCCTGAAAGATCTGGACGAACTGCTGGAAGGCATTATTCAGTCGGTCAAGGCAAACCCGCAGATCACGACCGAGATGACCGAGGAGGAGCGCGAGCAAGTGCTTCAAGCGGCGCTGGGGCTGACGGGGACCGAAGCCGAGAATGTCTTCGCGAAGTCTCTTGTGGAGAAGCATCGCTTCGACGTGCACGTCATTCTTTCCGAAAAAGAGCAGATCATTCGCAAATCCGCGATTTTGGAATACTATCCCGCCTCCGAAGCGTTCGCGGATGTCGGCGGCCTCGATCTGCTCAAGGACTGGATGTCAAAGCGGACCATCGCGTTTACCGAAAAGGCGCGCGACTTCGGGCTGCCTGCCCCTAAGGGCATTCTCATGCTCGGCGTGCAGGGCTGTGGCAAATCGCTGTCCGCCCGCGCGATCGCGTCGCTTTGGAACCTGCCGCTGCTGCGTCTGGATGTCGGCAAGATCTTCGGCGGCATTGTCGGCCAGAGCGAGGAGAATATCCGCAAGGCGATTCGAATTGCCGAAAGCACCGCGCCGAACGTCGTTTGGATTGACGAACTGGAGAAGGGATTTTCGGGGACGCAGTCCTCGGGCATCAGCGACGGCGGCACCACCGCGCGTGTCTTCAGCACCTTTTTGACCTGGCTTGCCGACAAGACTGCGCCCTGCTTCGTGGTGGCGACGGCGAATGATGTGTCGGCGCTGCCGCCGGAACTGCTGCGCAAGGGACGCTTCGATGAGATCTTTTTTGTCGATCTTCCCGGTGAGAGCGAACGGGCTGAAATCTTTGAGATCCATCTCAAAAAACGCAAGCGTGATCCGCTGCTGTTCGATCTCCATCGCCTGGCCGAAGCGGCGCACGGTTACTCCGGCGCGGAGATTGAACAAGCCGTGGTCTCCGCTCTGTTCGACGCGTTTGATCTGGGCCGGGAGCTGACGACCGAGGATATCTTAAAAGTCGTTCGAGAATCCATCCCGCTGTCGCAGACGATGAAGGAAAAGATCGATATTCTGCGGGAGTGGTCCGAAACTCGCGCTCGCCCCGCCTCGTCCGTGCCAAACGCCAGGGTCCAGAGGACGACGGACCTCATGGATATGGATGACGATACGTTCGAGTTCGGCGATATCCTGGTGGATAACAGCGATGGACCACTGGCTCACGATCTTTCTTAACAATCTGAGCGGCGAGCGGGGGCTATCCGCCAACTCGCTCGTCGCCTACAGTAACGACCTGCGCCAGTTTATCGAATTTCTGGCCTCGCGCGGGATCGCCGATCCGCGCATCATCCAAACCGAAGACGCCGCCGCGTTCATCGCTCTCCACCGCAAAAGCGGCGCCGCCCCCGCCACCGTGACGCGCCGCTTCAGCTCCCTGCGCATGTTCGCCCAGTTTCTCGTCCGCGAACAAGCCCGCGCCGACGACTTCACGCTCACCCTTGATCCGGGGAAATCCCGCTCCGTCCGTCTCCCGAAAACCCTTTCCGTGCGCGACATGGAGCGCCTGCTCGTCGCCCCCGATGAAACAACCCCCGAAGGACGGCGCGACGGCGCAATGCTGGAGCTCATGTATGGGAGCGGCCTGCGAGTGTCCGAACTGGTCGCGCTCAAGACGGAAGCCTTGGATCTGCGCGCCGGCCTGGTTCGTCCGCTGGGCAAGGGCAACAAAGAGCGCCAAATCCCACTCACGCCCCAGGCGCGAATTCGTATTGAAGCCTATCTTAAAGACGCGCGTCCTAAGTTAATGAAGGGCAAGCCGCCTGCTCCCTTTCTCTTCGTCACCGATCAGGGTTCATGCATGACCCGAGAGCATTTTTACACGCGCATTCAAACGTATGGCCTAAGTGCGGGGATCGCACAGCCCGTAACGCCGCATATGCTGCGCCACTCGTTCGCGACCCATCTCCTCGCCGGCGGCGCCGACGTGCGCGCCATTCAGGAGATGCTGGGGCACGCGAGCGTCGAGACCACTCAGCGCTACACCAAAGTCGATGTCGCGCGTCTGCGGCAAGTCTACGACAAGGCGCACCCGCGCGCCTAAAGGATACGTATGACCAAAGAGACGCTGGATAATCTCCAAGGCGCGGCGCTTTTAATCCCATTTCTGATCTTGTGTTATTTTATTGGAATCACGGTCAACAAGTTCCAGCAGTCCAGGTACAAACGCGCCTTCGCGCCGATTGCGCCCATCATTGAGGGTGTGTTCCATGACGACGGCAGCGGCGATTCTGGCGTCATGGCGGGGAGCTATCGGGGACATAAAGTGATTGTTCGCATCACGACGAACACCACGGTATCGCCCAGTGTGGGAGGTGGCGATATGCTCGGCAGCGCCATCAATCAGAGACGTAATCTTTTTGAGATCGAACTGACCGATCTTTCCGGGGCGGGGAATTGGTCGTTTCAGCACCGGGCGCATTTGTTCCAGAAGGCCGATTGGGGACTGTCCACATCCGACAACGCGCTGCTGGCGCGATTGAACGAGGTGGGAGCGGGCGAGGCGATCCAAGCGATGATGCATTTGCCGGCGGTGTGGTACTCGTCAATGGGTAAGAACTTGCAGTACCGTGAGGACATCCATCCTTCGCTGGCGCCGCGCCCTGACCGGTTCCAGCAGCAACTTGATCTGCTCGTTCATCTGGCGGAAATTAACGCCAGGGTCAATCCCGTGCTCGAAGGCTGACACAAAAGGCTGGCAAATATGTCCCGCGTAATCCTTATCGTTCTGGATGGCTGCGGCGTCGGCGCCCTGCCGGATGCCGCCGAATATGGCGCCGACGATCCCGCAAGCGCCACGCTTCCACATGTCGCCGCCGCCATGGGCGGTTTGACGCTGCCGACGCTGCAAGCGCTGGGATTGGGATGTATTGCGCCGATCCAAGGCGTGGCGCCTGTCCCCTGTCCCGTGGGCGCCTGGGGAAAGTCCGCCATTCTCTCCAAGGGCAAGGACAGCGTGACCGGGCATTGGGAGATGATGGGCGTGATTACTGAGACGCCCGCGCCGACTTACCCGAACGGCTTTCCGACAGACGTGATCACTGCATTCGAGGCCGCCATCGGCCGCAGCACGCTCGGCAATTTCGCCTCGTCCGGCACGGAGATTTTAGCGAAACTGGGCGCGGAGCACATGGCGACGGGCTTTCCCATCGTCTATACTTCTGCCGACAGCGTCTTTCAAATCGCCGCGCATGAAGACGTCATCCCCATCGATGCTCTTTATAAGATGTGCTTGACCGCCCGTCGTCTCCTGACCAGTCCCCATGGCGTACAGCGCGTCATCGCCCGGCCATTCATCGGTAATGGGCCACATGGATTCACCCGCACCGAGCGCCGCCGCGACTTCCCGCTGGCGCCTCCCGAACACAATCTGCTGCGCGCCTTGCAAACGCAAGGCGTTGGAACCCACGCCATCGGCGTCGTCGCCGATCTCTTTCCCGCCGACCTCTTCGCCCGCCGCGAGCGCACCCAGTCCAACCCCGCCCATTTGGCGGCGATCCTGCGCGCCATCCAGGCAGGCGACGAACACTTCGTCTTCGCCAACTGCGAAGACTTCGACATGCTTTACGGCCACCGCAACGACCCCGCCGGCTTCGCCCGCTCGCTCGCCGAGTTCGACGCGGCGTTAGTCGGGATCTGGAACGCCCTCCAACCCGGCGACCTCTGCATTCTCACCGCCGACCACGGCAACGACCCGACGACAGGGTCCACGGACCACGCGCGGGAATATGTGCCGCTGCTGATGTTTGGTGTCGGGGTGGAAGGTAAGGAATTAGGGACGCGCGCGACGCTGGGCGACCTGGCGCACACGGTGGCGGCGTGGCTTGGGGTGAAGTGGGATGGGGTGGGGTGCGAGGCCCTCACCCCCCAGCCCCCTCTCCCAATTCTGGGAGAGGGGGAGCCGGAGTAAGATTGAGATTTTTGATTAGGATTTTGATCCGAAATTTT
>NZ_JBDSQY010000267.1:0-13557 GCF_039929585.1 Capsulimonas sp. | reverse complement strand
GGGGGAGTGATCGCGCGCGGCGTCGCGAAGATGATGCGCCCGCGCTGAAGACCCTGCGACGATCGTATTGAGGAGACTGTGACGATGACGTTGGACGAAACCTCGAACCCCATGGGCGAAACGCCGCTGGAGCGGTTGACGCCGCCCGACGCCGACGTCGAGATTATTGAGACGCAGCGCGAGGAGCGCGAGGCGGACTCCATTTTGGAGGATGTCGATCGCTACGTCGCCCAGACGGACCCTGCTTCGCTGGCCGTCGCCGAGGAAGAGCTGAACGCATGGGAGATCCCGGTTGATCCGCTGGACCTTCCGGAAGGCTCCGTCACGTTTGCGGGAGACGCTCCGGTGTCCGTGTTCAGCGCGACCTCGGAAGCGGAGGCGCATATCATCCAGGGAGTGCTGGAGGCGGCCGGTATTCCCGCCCGCTTGCATGATGTGGCGATGCCCGCCATGGGCAATATCTTTTCTGCGGGCGAAGAAGGCTGGGGACAGGTGCTCGTTCCCGCCAGTCTGGCCGAAAAAGCTCGGCAGGTTATTGAAGAGGCGCGGCGTTTGCCGCCTCAAAATACGTAGTGGACGCCCGTGCGGACGTGCGTGACGGCTATCTCAAAGCGGGACGTTGATCCGAAACAGGGGGCGCGTGAGGGACAATGCTTCAGAAACAGCAGTATGCAGTAGCGATGATCGGCGGGACAATGGCGTTGCTTCTCCTTGGAAGTGCGCCGGATGTCCGAGCCCAGGGAATTACGGTGACACGGCCCGCCGAAAACGCGATCGTGCGTGAGACCGTCCCGATCCGGGTGGCTGCGCGCGATTTACCGCCGGGAGGCTATGTCTCAGTGATCGTGGACGGCCAGTTCGTGACGGCGCGCGTGCTGCCGGCGACTGATGCATCCGTTTACGATTGGGACACCAAAGCTCCCTACACCACGCCGGATGATCCGGACACCAAGAAGTATTTGCCGGACGGGAGCCACACGGTCACCGTCTCGGTATACACCAATAAAAATAAGCTGGTCGGTTCCCAGACGATTCCGGTGCGTATCGCCAACAAGATCCCAAGCGTCGCGGCCCGAGGCGTGGTTCTGACATACAAGTGGCGTCTGAACGACACGATGTTCTACAACCGCACGACGGAGCTAAGTCAGAATTCGTCCAGCAGTTCCGGAACCTCCAATGGCGTCAGCATCGACAGCACCACGACTCCCGATACCATTATCGAGGCGTCCAAGATCAAATTCAAGCGCTCTGTCGAGGATACCGAGGCGGAGAACTTCCTGATCCGGGATATGATCACCCCGAAGGGAACATTGACCCGAGGCGTGCAGGCGCAAACGATCAGCGCTGTGTATCCGCTGAAGTCGCAGTATCGCACCGTGACCCAGTATGGCGATGTGCTCAGCACCATGGCGCCGCTAGGGCCGGGGGCGCACTTCTCGTTCTCTATTCCGGTCATGCCCGCACGCCGCGTGACCATCGGCGACTCGTGGCGTTCGCCGCTGCAAGTGTCGCTGGATTGGGCCACCTCCAAACCGCTGACCGTTTCCGGTGAGAGCCGGCTGGAAAGCTTTGAATGGCAGAACGGATATCCCACGGCGAAGATCCGAGAAACCTTCGACGGCACGGCGCACTTCCCGGTCAATCCCGATTCGGCGTTTTCCGGCGCCACTGCGGATAAGCTGCATGTCGATCGTATTGTTTACTTCGCCTATAACTCTGGACGCTTGATCCGAACCGAAACGACTGCTAGCTATACCGGTGACGCGGCGAAAACATCTGCTCTTTCCGGCGGCGGCATCGGGCGCGGGGAAGGCGGTTACCCCGGCGCGGGCCCTGGAACTCCCGGAGGCCTTTTAGGCATTCCCGGCGGCACAGGGGGTAAGTTTGGCGGGCGCGGCTTTCCAGGCGCTCCCAGCGGCGGAGGTTTCTCCGGAGGTCCGACCGGAGCAGGAGACGATGCGGGCGGCGGTCCAGCCTATCCAGGCGCAGGCGGGTACCCGGGCGCCGGCGGTTATCCGGGGGCGGGCGGCTATCCCGGCGCAGGCGGGTACCCTGGCGCGGGCGGCTATCCAGGTGGAGGACTGCCAGGTGGAGGACTTCCCGGATCTGGCGCCTACGGTGGAGTGGCGGCTACGGTAACGACGACGATGAAGTTCACTGAGATTACAGACATCGTTCCTCAGTGATACGAAAAGGTCTTTGATGGCATTGCGTTTGCAGACAGATCCGGCCCCGGAAGGGCCGGAAGAGAAACGGGCGGAACTCACCGAGCATCTCGCCGAACTGCGGACGCGATTGATCCGAGCGTGTGTCTACTGTGCGGTGGGGATGGTCGTAATGTACATCCTTTCCGGCCCGGTCTACACGGTGCTTTCGGCGCCCGTTCTCAACGCAATCAAGCAGGCCTCCGCGAAGAATGGGACTGTCGGCGGTGGCATCCTTTTCACCTCATTCACGGAGCCCTTCTTTCTGAAGCTCCAAATTAGCATGGTGGGAGGCCTGGTTATTGCCGCTCCTTTTATCCTGCTGGAACTCTGGGGCTTCATTTCGCCCGCGCTTACCCCTACGGAAAAGCGCGCGGTGACGCTCGTGGCGCCGATGTCCGTTCTGCTGTTCATCGCCGGCGTTTCCTGCGCTTTTTTTATTCTCCCCATGGCCGTTCACTGGTTCCTGAGCTATCTGAGTGATATCCCAGGAGCAGTGCTTTTCCAGAACCCGTTAACGTATGTTGTGTTCGTCATCAAGCTGATGCTGGTGTTCGGAATATTATTCCAGCTTCCCGTTCTTCTGACGTTTCTGGGGAAGGTTGGATTGATCACTTCGGCCATGATGATCAAGTACTGGCGGCAGATCGCCGTTGGGCTTTTCACTGTGTCCATGGTGGTTGCGCCGTCCAATGATCCCGGCACCATGCTGGCGCTCGCCGTGCCCCTCACCATCCTCTTCTTCGTGAGTATTCTCCTCGTCAAGTGGGTCGAGCCGAAGACGACTGGCTCTTAGAGAGCGTTTCGTCGGCTCCGGGCTCTATCGGCGTTATCCGCAAATATGCCGGCTTTGGCCGTTTTTGCGAAAAGCTGGTATTTTTGCGGGGATAATATGCTTGTTCGCATCTCCTGATTTTGGTATGATAGATTATCGCCAGAAGGAGACTTCATACCGAATGACCCGCATCAAATCATTATTCGCCTGGGACAGCCTCGCTATCTTTATCCTTTGCACCGCCGACATGCTTTCCACGCTTTACTGGGTCAACGCCCATGTCGCTACAGAAGCGAACCCTTATATGAATTTCTGGCTGGAAAAGGGCGACTTCGCCTTTTGCATCGCCAAGGTCATGAGCTATCTTCCCCTGCTGTTGTTTGCCGCCTACTACCGACCGCGCCGCCCGCGCCTCATCCGGGTTTCGCTGCGCGGCGCGCTGGCGCTTTACATTGCGCTTTATGTCTCCGGCGTCATTACCCAGAGCTTTCTGACTGTCTGAATTCAAATATTTTTGAATTCTGGATCGCGATCACGGCAAAAATACAGACTTGGCCTGTATTATGCACAGTGATCATTCAGGAAAGCGATGGAAGAAAGGGCGACCGGATGCTGAGGACACGACAACTGTTTGCCTGGGAAAATGTGGCGCTGACGATTATTTGTCTCGCCGATCTGTTCTCAACGCTTTATTGGGTTCATGCGGGTGTGGCCGTGGAGGATAACCCGATCTTCGCCGCCTGGCTGCCCCATGGCGACTTCGCCTTCTGCGTGATGAAGCTTCTCAGCTTCCTGCCATTGATCCTGATCGCAACTTACTATCGGCCGCGTCGCCCCCGCTTGATCCGAGTGGCGATGCGCAGCACGCTATTCCTTTATGTCGCGATGTATACGGGCCGGTTCGCCGCGCAGGCTTTGCTGGGCGTGTGACGATCGGCCCCAGGCCAAAAAAAACAAAAGCCCTTTCAGCAATTGCTGGAAGGGCTTTTGTATTCTTAATGATCAGATTATCAGCGCTCGTTTACAGAAGTTTTTTCTGGACGACGGTTCCCGCAGGAGAATCGCCCACGGTATAGCCTTGCTCCTCGATCTGCGTGCGCAGAGCATCGGAAGCTGCCCAGTTCTTTGCTTTGCGCGCGGCGTCCCGTTCGGCCATCAGCGCCGTGATTTCCGTGGGAAGATCGGAAGCGCCGCCCGGTTCGGAGGTCGCCTCGCGGGAGCGCTTCTCAATGTCGAGCCCGAGCACCGAGTCGAACTCCAGCCACAGCCGATAGGACTTCGCGCCCTGCAGAGCGGCGACGGCGCGGGGCAGATTCAGATCGTCGTTCAGCGCGGCGATGACTTGCGTGCGCGCTTCGGCGTACTCGGCGTCGGTGAGGCCGTCGCCCTTATCGCCGCTTTGGCGCGCCTTCAATTCCCAGACTTTGCTGAGCGCCGTAGTCGCCGCCTTGAGCGCCTCATCCGAATAGGTCAGTTCCGAGCGATAGTGCGCCATCAAGCACATGTAGCGATAGGCGAGGGGATCGTACCCGTCATCCACGAGCTTCTGCACCTTGAGGAAATTGTCATCGCTCTTGGACATCTTTTCCGCGGTGCGTCCCGTCACCGCGCCACTGGCGACATTCAGGAACGCGCCGTGCACCCAGTAGCGCGCAAAGACGTGCCCGGTGGCGCATTCGCTCTGCGCGATCTCATTGGTGTTGTGCACGGGGATGTGATCGATGCCGCCGCAGTGGATATCGAGCGTCTCGCCCAGATACTCCATGCTCATCGCCGAGCACTCGATGTGCCAGCCGGGGTATCCCGTCCCCCAGGGCGATTCCCACTTCATGATATGAGTCGGTTTATTTGTGAACCATAGAATAAAGTCGGCAGGATGGCGCTTGTTGGTGTCGACATTGACATCCTCGCGCGCTCCTTCCCGCTGCCCGGCCAGATTGAGGCCCGCGAGCTTACCATAGTCATCGTTCTTCGCGGTGTCGAAGTAGATCCCTTCGGGCGTCTCGTAGGTATATCCCTTCGCCTCCAGCTGCTGGATCAGTTTGATCATCTGGTCAACATGCTCCGTCGCGCGCGGCGCCACGTCCGGACGAATGATATTCAGGCGAGCGCAGTCATGGAAAAACGCGTCTTCGTAGAAGCGGGCAAGCTCCCATGGCGACTTCTTCTCCCGGGCGGCCGCGATCTGCATCTTATCATCGCCGGCGTCGCTATCGGACGTCATATGTCCGACATCCGTGATGTTCATCACATGCTTGACGGCGTACCCGTTGAGCAGCAAAATGCGATGCAGCAGGTCTTCGAAGATATAAGTGCGGAGGTTCCCGATGTGGGCGTAGTTGTAGACCGTCGGACCGCAGCAGTACATCCGGACCAGCGATGGATCGGACGGAACGAACTCTTCTTTGCTGCGCGACAGCGTGTTGAACAAAACCAAAGGTGACATGGCGTTATTATAGCATATTGCGAGTGACGGCGGGTTTCACCGGTCGCGGTCTTTCTGATGGACTGCTTATTCCCCCAATCCCGCACCGCCAATGCCGGTCACCAGAGATAGGAAATTCGATATTCATATGTTATACTTTAATAACGAATACTTGCCTCCTGTTCCCGGTTATCTGAAAGATTCGAAAACTACTATGTCGTATTTCTCAAAAATGTCATCATTTGTCTTGACGTGCGTATCGGCCATCGCCTTGCTGTCCACAGGAGCGCCGAATGCACATGCGCGCGGCTACACGCTGCAAATTCTTCCTCCAGTCGTCTATGAGGGAGGGCCCTATGAGTTTTCCCCCGCATCGATTAACGACGCTGGAGAAATCGCTGGAATTATTAACGGTTGGAGATTACCCGCCGTTCGACGGAATGGCGCATATTCACTCATTCCCGTTCCATCGCACGATCGCTCAATCCCGCAAGTCACCTACTCTGTTGTGAAAATTAACACTGCGGGGCAGGTGATTTTCAGAAGCAACTTCTTTGATGAGTCGTCAAAACTTATCGGTGGCGCTCCCGCGCTGTACAACCCATCGTCTAATACATCGCAGCTGCTGCCGACAGTATCTGGCGGCGCTAATACATTCCTATATGATTTGAATGATAACGGCCTGATTGTAGGGGATACCCTCGATACGAATAATCAGCATGCATTAACATGGACCAATGGCGTTCTGAGTGCTTTGCCTGGACTGCCAGGAAACTTAGCAACGATAGCGTTTGGCGTTAACAACGCCGGTCATGCTGTCGGCTGGTCTTTCAGCGCTGCTGGTGATCGGATGGTGATTTGGAAGAATGGCGTCCCGACAGATCTGGGAGCCTTAGAATATTCCGTTTCAGAGATCAACGACCACGACCAGGTCCTTGGGCAGAGGAGTGTGACTGGTGGCGGTCATGAAGTCCGAACATCGATTTGGACACAAGGGGTATGGACGGATATCGGCGCTATCCACGATGCTGATCAGATGTTTGCTCATAAAATGAATAATAAGGCGTGGCTTGTTGGCATGGCGGCTAATAGCAAAACGCTTACTTGGTACTGCTTTATGAGGACCGATGCAGCACTGATCGACGTTAACAGTTTACTTCCTGCCGGCAGCACATATAACATTCAAACGGTAGACGGATTCAATAATAACGATCAAATTGTAGGCTTGGGGTCTTCTGACGGTTCCTTTGGAAGCAGCAGCTATCTTCTAACGCCTGCCTTAGCCGCAAAGCCATCACTCAGCGCTGTGTCTCCGAGTTCCATTGGAACAGCGGGGGGAGCCATCACCTTAACCTTGACAGGATCCGGTTTCGAAAACGACACGACCGCTTCCGTGAATGGGGGGAGCCCTCTGGTTACGAAGTATGTTTCATCGACCGAATTGTCGGCGTCGGTTCCACGGGAAGCGCTGAACGGCGTCAGCCAACTGAACGTTACGGTCTATACGCCACCTGCCGGCGGCGGAACTTCGAATAGCCTTGCTGTGGGCGTAACGGTTCCGACGCTTACCAGCATTACCCCTAACCGCGTTGATCCTGGGGCCGTGAATCCTGTAGTCACTTTTACCGGAGTGAATTTCGATCCTCACGCTGTTGTGACGATCAACGACAAATACACCGTCACCCCCACGGTTCTCTCCTCCACCAAGCTAACGGCGGCTCTTCCCGCCAGCGTCACGGGCACACCTGGCGTATACTTCGTGCGTGTCGTCAACCCGGGCTGGAGCAACTACTCCGCTCCGGTGCATCTGACCATCGCGCGCGCCACGCCCGTGATTAGCAGTCTCAGCCCGGATCGTATCGGCGCGGGTTTGTCCAGCCTCTCCGTCTATGTTTACGGGACGGGATTTATAGCCGGATCGAAAGTGACGTTCAATGGCGGCGCTGCTGTCACGCCCACTTCGATTCAGGCCAATCGCCTGGTCGTGCCCATTCCCGCTCCGATCCTGGCGCAAAAGGGAAGCTACCCCATTCGCGTCGTCAACAGCTTTGCCGACGGCGGCGCGTCCGAGCCTAAGAGCTTTGTTGTCGCTCCTCGTCCGGTGCTGACGACGATCACGCCGACCTCGATCAAAGCGGGCTCATCGCCTGTCACCATGACGTTAATCGGGGCTAACTTTGAAGCCGGCTCCGTCGTGACGGTTAGCGACACGTACACGGTGACGCCCACCTTGATCTCTTCCACGAAGCTGACGGCCGTGCTGCCGAGCCCAGTCAGCTCCAAAGCGGGATCGTACTTCGTGCGCGTGGTCAATCCAGGCTATACGAACAATTCGGCTCCGAAAAGCTTTGTCGTGACGGCGAATTAAAAACAACTCTTATTTCGCTGAACGCCTCCAACTTGCTTGCCAGCATGTTCGTCGTTCTCAATGCGCCCTTGAAGGGAGCAGGTTATCACTGCTCCTTCTCTCTTTGTAAAGGCTTACAACTCTTATGTCCCATTTCTCTAAGTACTCACGTGTCGCTGGCGTCGCAGTCGTCCTCAGCGTACTTGCCGCCGATCCCGTTTTTGCGCGTCCTTACACAATCCAGGCGCTGGAGCCGTTTCCTGGAGGGATAAGCAGTATTGCACTTGTGTCCAGGAACGGGGTCGTTGCTGGAAGCGCAACGACGTCTGACGGCGTTTCTCATTCGTGCATCTGGAAGAATGGCGTTATTATGCAGCTTCCAGAGACTGATGCGCCCGGCGTCAATTCTGCGGCGTATCAAATCACCAGCAATAACGATGTGTTCTACGGGCAGAATGTCCAGGGGCCATCCACTCAGTTTACTCATCTCTTTAGCTATAATCTCGGTACCGGGGTACGGACTACCGTGACGGGTGTTCCGGTCGACACGGGTGTGGACGTGGAGAGTGTTACATCCAACTCGATAGGCCAGACTGCGTTCACTCTTTACTCAGGCAACAGAACTTCGTATTACGTCAAGAACGGGGTTGCGCACGAGTATCCTGCTCCAGCGGGCGCCGCCTACGTCGAGATCCACGGCTTGAATAAGTCCGGACAGATGATCGGTGAAACCTACACGCCGAAAGGGCGGCAGTATATGCTGTGGCAGGATTCGCAGATCGTGGCGAACTATGGAGATTTTGGCGTCAAAAATCCGTGGGTGACCGGCATCAATGACAAGGGAGATGTTCTCGTCAACGGGGACAACGGAGATATTGTCAACAACGGGCAGTTGCAGCCGACTGCCTACCTCTGGTCCAACGGGGCTTTGCGCAAGATCGAAAACTTCAGCGGGCAGGATTGGATCTCCGGGGTGAACCTCAATAATAATGATTGGATCGTTGGGAAATCCGGAGTCACGGTCGTATCGCCAGGATTTTCAACATATGTCCCTAAAGACTGCTTTGTTTGGCATGATGGATATATTGCCGATCTGGCGGACTTGCTTCCCGCGGATAGCGGTTGGGTCTTGGATGAAGTTATCCGGATTAACGACCAAAACGAAATCCTTGGTTCGGGACTGTTTCATGGAACTGCGCGTGGTTTTGTTATGCGACCCGCCGCCGCGCCGGCTCCAAGCGTGACGAGCATTACGCCTGCGATTATCAACCACAACTCTAGCGCAACCTTGACGATTTACGGCAATAATTTTGAAGCTGAGAGTAAGGTTTCCTTCAATAATGGTCCGCTGGTGGCTGCGCACTATGTCTCTCCGCAGATGCTGACGGTCAGTGTGCCGGCGTCGGTTCTGGCGCTCGTTGGACAATACTCCGTTCATGTTGAGACGCCCGCTCCCGGGGGAGGCGCCTCCGCGAACTTGCCGCTAACCGTTGTCAGCTCGATTACAATCTTCAGCGTCACTCCCGGCCGTATTGACCCCGGCGCCGCCAACGTCACGATCACAGTGATGGGTACGAATTTCGCTCCTGGCGTCGTTGTGACCATCAACGACACGTATACGGTTACGCCCACGGTTCTCTCGCCGACGAAGCTGACGGCAATGCTTCCCTCCAGCGTCACGGGAACCGCCGGCGCATACTTCGTGCGCGTCGTCAACCCGGCCAAAGGCGACTACTCCGGCCCGCTGCGCCTGCTTGTGGCGTCCGCGACGCCAGTAATTAGCAGTCTCAGTCCGGACCGAATCGGCATAGGGCTAGCGAACCTCTCGCTTTACGTCTACGGAACAGGGTTCACGGCCGGGTCAAGACTCTCCTTCAACGGCGCTCCCTCGATCGTGCCGACATCTGTTCAGGCCAATCGTCTGGTTGTCTCCATTCCCGCTTCGATCCTGGCGCAGAATGGAACCTACCCTATTCGCATCGTCAACAGCCTTGCAGACGGGGGAATGTCCGAGCCCAAGAACTTCGTTGTGTCTTTTCGCCCGGCGCTGACGGCCATTACGCCCGGCATGTTCAAGACGAGCGCGTCGAGTGTAACCTTGACGCTGACGGGAGCGAACTTCGAGCCGGGCTCGGTGGTGAAGATCAACGACACGACTGCGGTCACACCGACATTTGTCTCGTCGACAAAGCTGACAATCGTGCTGCCCGGCGCGGTCAGTTCTACGCCAGGCTCGTACTTTGCGCGTGTCGTCAATCCTGGCTACGCCAATAACTCGGCGCCCAAAGGGTTTGTCGTGACGGCAAAGTAAGAACCAACAATTACTTTCGCATGGCCCCGCCAGCAAACCCATGGTTCGTGACACTATATTCCAGGAGCAGGACATTCACTGCTCCCTTATTTAAAAAGGTTCTCAAATTCGATGTCTTATCTTTCTAAAATTTCACGCATGGCCGCGACGTGCTTATCCCTGACCGCCATACTTGCTCTGGGGGCGAAGGACGCGCAGGCGCGAAAGTATACACTCGAAGTCCTGGAGCCGCCTCAGGGAGCATTCGCTGTGACCGTGAGCGGCATTAACAATAATGGTGACGTCGTGGGACAATGTTTTCTCCATACGACTCTCAGCATCATTGTGTGGCATAACAAAAAGCCAATAGTCCTTGCCCCGTATCCGCATGATCCTTCCATACTTTATGGCGGCGTCTCGGCAACAGCGATTAACGATTTGGGCCATGTTCTTGGTACAGCAGATCTGGTCGAGGGGGGGAATAACCACTATACCAACTTTATCCAAGATGTGGCCACAGGCAATTTTACAAATCTTGCGGCGCCTTTCAACGCCACTGTTTTTGGGGCGTATGGTATCAATAATAATGATACTGTTGTCGGTACGACTATCATCAGTACGGCTGCCAATGGCGCTCCAAGTCTTTACAAAGCCGTGCTGTTTTCGCAAGGCGTAACCCAGCCCCTCCCCTCACTCCCTGGAGCCGCCAGTCCAAATACAGCGGCATCCTCAATTAACAACAAAAACGAAATTGTTGGAAACGCCTATGATAACCAAGGGCGTATGGAAACGGTGATATGGGCAAATGGCGTTGTAACTGATTTGCACGCGACATATACCGCAGTAAGCATCAATGACTTTGGGGACCTTGTTGGCTATAACTTCGTTCCTGCGACTGGTTCACATCCCGGGTTTACAGGGAGTTTTCTGCGGCCCTCTCGCAGCACCCAATGGAAGAATATAGGGCGGCCGCCGGGATATATAGATACTTACGCGGGGCAAGTCAACGCCAACAGAATTATCGTAGGGACTTGCGTCGCATCGAATGGCAGGCAAGATGCTTTCCTCTGGAAGGACGGCGTGATTTCCACACTGGCGAATCTGGCTGACATTACGGATAACTTTACTTTCCTGCAAAACCCTCGGATCAACAGCCAGGACCAAATTGCCTGCAATAGAACCTTTGCTAATGAGCAAACGGCCTGTCTGCTGACCCCGGTGCTGGCGGCTGTTCCTCATCTCGACACCGTCTCTCCGGCGACGGTGTCGCAGGGCGCGCAGAATGTCACACTCACCTTGACCGGAACCGGATTTGAGACCGATAGTTTAGTATCCATCAATGGGGGAACGCCTCGGCCGGCCCATTATGTCTCCCCGACAAAAATGACGTTCGCTCTGCCCTCGAACGAAACTTCCACGGAAACGATGCGCGTGGGTATCTATACCCCTCCCGCCGGCGGTGGAAGCTCAAACGCAATCGATGTACACGTTGTCGCTCCCAAAATCACCAGCATCACACCCGATCGTTTCGATCCTGAGAGCGTGAACGCTACGGTGACCGTTACCGGCCTCAATTTCACTCCGGGCTCCGTTGTGACGATCAACGACGTTTATACAGTCACACCGACTGTTCTTTCCACCACTCAGCTCACGGCGATCCTGCCCAGCAGTGTTACTGGAACACCGGGCGAATATTTCGTGCGGGTCGTCAATCCAGGCTGGAGTGATTATTCCGCCCCGGTGAGGCTTACGATTGGACAGAAGGCGCCAACGGTGAGCAGCCTCAGCCCCAATCGTGTCCCGGTTGGCGTTTCGAATCTGTCGCTCTATGTCTACGGAACGGGCATCACGGCGGGGTCGAAAGTCTCGTTCAGCAACGGTCCCCTCGTGACGCCGACATCGATCCAGGCCAACCGTCTCGTTGTCTCCGTGCCGGCCGCCGTGCTGGCGCGCCGAGGGGCTTATCAAGTGCGGATCGTCAATTCGATCGCCGAAGGCGGATACTCGGCGCCGACGACCTTCGAAGTCGCTGCGCGTCCGGTGCTGACGGCAGTTACTCCCAACTCGATCAATGCGGGCTCCGATGCTGTCACGGTCACACTGACCGGCGGAAACTTCGAAGCCGGCTCAGTGGTGACGATCAATGACACCTACACAGTAACGCCGACGTTGGTTTCGTCCAACAAGATGACAATCGTCCTGCCGAGCGCGGTCAGCTCCACGGCAGGCGCGTACTTCGCGCGGGTGATCAATCCCGGATATGCGAACAACTCCAGTCCGATGCGGTTCACGGTGACAGCAGCTAATTAATCTCTCGTTAACGCTTTGCGGCTGTTTTTCTTGTCAGCGGCGTCATTCTTCCCTTTGCCGAAGATTGACGCCGATTTTCATTAACTTGTTTAGCGGCGACACGTCCCCATTCCGGAGTGAGAATACCAAGATGAAAGCAATCCGATTAGCTCTTATATGCGTTCTGATCCCATCCATTGGCGCCGCGATGCTTTATGCAAACAAAAAAGCATCGTCCGCCATTGTAGATTTAGGGACGCTTGGGGGACATGAAAGCTACGCTGCGGCAATCAATAATGTAGGAGATGTCGTTGGGCGTTCAAACACTGCTTTGGGCGATTCGAGAGCCTTTCTCTGGCGCCAGGGACATATGATGGAACTTCCAATGCTCCCAAGCGCCGACGGAGGCGCCTCTGCCGGAGTAGAAAGTGACGCTTCCGATATTAATAACTCTGGCGCTATTGTTGGTAACTGTGATACTGGCGTGTTTGAATATAATGGAAATGAAAGAGAGGTATACCACGCTGTGTCATGGACGAACGGCGCTGCCAATGATTTAGGCGTTCTTCCTGGCTATCGCTGCAGCACCGCGCAATCTGTAAACGATGCTGGTGTGATTGTCGGATTGAGTATTAACGAGTCGCATGGTCCACGCGGCTATGACTACGAGGAGCATTTGGCGGTATTCACGCCAGGGAAGACTCCACATCGACTGGGATCAAAACTTTACGCGCGAAACATCCGGGGGGATGTAGTTGACGCGCTTCGAGACAGCCATGCCACCGCCATTCGTTTCACTACAAATAAAGCATCGCGCATTCTCGCGGACATCAAACTTCCCGACTATCCTGTTAACCTTCAGATCAACGATTCGGGACAGGTTGTGGCTACGGTAGCCAAGACAGTCGTACCGCGCTGGGATGGAGATGCTGTTTCGGGTTCTTATGTTCTTGCATGGCTTCATGGTTCGCTGCCAACTCAGTTGTCGTCTTTTCCGGACTACCCTAACGCATACGCGTATGGTATTAACAACATGGGCGAGATTGTTGGTAAAGTGACCAACCGTAGTAATGATCACCTATCCTCGCGCGGCGTACTGTGGAGAGGGGAGGGCGTCATGGACTTAACCGAAACGTATGCAAATTGGAGCGGCTGGAAGATTCAGAATGCGACAGGCATCAATGATCATGGCTTCATTGTTGGATGGGGAATCCGAGGCCTTCGTCT
>NZ_JBDSQY010000266.1:0-10978 GCF_039929585.1 Capsulimonas sp. | reverse complement strand
TAGGCGTCCGTCCCGGACGCAAATGCCGGAAATCGCAAACAATATCCTCGTCCGGAACGGACGACTAGTCGCGAAGCGACTCCCCAGGCCCGGGTTTTATACCCGGGTGAATTAAGGGGAATAGGTCTCTCACCGGACGCTATCCCACCGCCATGCGGTACAGCACTTCGGCGTCTTCCGGCGTATCGATATCCATCGCGCCCCCATCGAACACAACGCTCGTCGTTCGATCGTGATACTTCGCAATCACTTGCTTCGCGCCGCCCGCGCCATCAAGCGCCAGCAACTCTGGGAAGAGCGTTTCGGCGAACAGCGCGGGGACGCCCAGTGTCCCCGTGTATTCGGACGCGACGATTGGCGCGAGCGTTTCTTCAAATTTGGCCACGAGATCTCGGAGATACTCGGGCGTGATTAGTGGCTGGTCGGCGACCAGGATAATGGCGCCGTCGAGGTGTTCGAGTTCGGTGAGCGGCTGGACGCCGGCGGCGATGCTGCTTCCCATACCTGACTGCCAGTCTTCGTTTTCCACGGTCCAGAGCGGCAGACCGGTCAGCTCGCCGCGCAGGGATTCGGCGTTCGCGCCGAGCACGGCGATGATCGGGCGGCAGCCGCTGGCGACGGCGGTTTCGGCGGCGTGGCGCAGCAGGGTACGGCCCTGGTAGGGCAGCAATTGCTTGGGCTGTCCAAGGCGCGAAGAAGAGCCGGCGGCGAGGATCACGACGCCGATGGACGCCTCCATGGATTGTGTGATGGTATTCAAATGATTTTGTCCAGTGTGATCGGAAGATCGCGCACGCGGACGCCCGTGGCGTGATAGACGGCGTTGCCGATGGCGGCGACGACGCCCGTGATGCCTATCTCGCCGATGCCCTTTGCGCCGACTGGATTGATGATCGTGTCGACTTCATCGACAAACGTGATGTCGATGTCGGGAATATCGGCGTTGACCGGGACGTGATATTCGCCCAGATCGCGGTTGACGATCCGGCCGGTGCGCGGGTCTGGAATGGTATGCTCCATCATCGCCATGCCGACGCCGTAGACAATGCCGCCGATGAGCTGGCTGCGGCCCGTCTTCGCGTTCAGGATCTTGCCCGCGCCATATGCGCCGACGATCCGATTGAGACGGATTTCTCCCAGATCCGGGTCCACCAGAACCTCCACGAACACGGCGCCGAAAGAGTGCATGGCGTACTGGTTCTTTTCCTCGCCGGGCTTGCTCTGGGTTTTCGCCTCGATCTTGGGCAGCTTTTGCCGGGCGATCAGTTCGGCGTAGGTCTCGCCTTTGTCCGGCTGCGCCTTGACGAAGATCATCCCGTTCTTGACGTCGAGATCAGCGGCGCTCATGCCGTGCAGAGGTGAAGATGGGTCGGCGAGCGCCATCTGGACCGCCTGGTCTCGTGCGGCGAGTCCTGCTTGCTTTACGGCCGAGCCTGTGCTGGCGGCGGTTTGTGAGCCGCCGGACACCGGGGTTTCCGGCATCTCCGTATCGCCCAGTTCGAAGCGCACGCGTTCGACGGGAAGGCCCAGTGCGTCGGCGGCGATTTGGGTCATGATCGTGTAGGTGCCCGTTCCCAGATCCTGGGTGCCGGCCTGCACATACGCCGTTCCATCGGGCAGCAGGCGCGCCAGGGCGGACGCGGCGCTGCGGCGGACCGGGTAGGTCGCGCTCGCCATTCCCATTCCCAGCAATCGTCCATCCGGCGCGGTCATGGAGCGCGGCTCCGGCATGCGCTTGTCCCAGCCGAACTTCTCTGAACCGACTTTGTAGCATTCGCGCAGGGATTTGCTCGACCACGGTTTTTTGCTTTCGGGATCAGCCTCAGCGTAATTTTTGAGACGCAGCTGCACCGGGTCCATCTTGAGGGAGTACGCCAGTTCATCCATCGCCGTTTCGATGGCGAAGGTCCCGGGCGATTCGCCGGGGGCGCGCATGAATGTCGGCGTGCCGTAGTTCAGACGGACCAGGCGATGCGAAGTCTCCTGAGCCGGGCTTTCGTAAAGGATGCGCGTGACGGCGGCGGTCGGCTCGACAAACTCGTCGAACGTGGACGTGTTCGACCAGCTGGCGTGACGGGAGGCGGTGATCGCGCCGTCGCTCTTCGCCGCGACCATCAAGTCCTGCTCGGTCTGCGGACGATAGCCGACCATGCCGAACATCTGCGCCCGTGTCAGGGACAGCTTTACCGGACGGCCCACGGACTTTGCCGCCATCGCCGCGAGCGGAATATGCGACCAGACCGAGCCTTTGCAGCCGAAGCCGCCGCCGACGAAATAAGAGACGCAACGGACATTCGATTTCGGCAGAGCGAAAATCCGCGAAAGGACATTCTGAACGCCGAAGACGCCCTGTGTGGCGTCGTAAACCGTCAACCGGTCATCGCCGTCCCAAACCGCCGTTGTGGCGTGTGGCTCCATGGGATTATGGTTTTCCATCGGCGTGGTGTATGTTTGCTCGACACGGCGGCTGGCGTCGCGCTGTCCTGAGGCAATGTCGCCGCGATGGGTGTCGGTCGGCTCCTGGTTCGCCGCTTTGGGCTTGTACGCGTTCTTTTTCTCACGCCCCATGTTCAGCGCGGGCTTTTCTTCTTTATATTCGACCTGGACCAGCGCCGCCGCATGCATCGCTTGCTCCAATGTCTCGGCGATCACGAGGCCGATCGGTTCGTTGGTGTAGTAGACGGCGCTGTTTTGCAGCACGGACAGCTTGCGGTCCTGTGGACGGCCACTGGCGCCGCCGGGGCTGTAGCTGGGGTCATTCGGGAGCCTCGGCGCGTTCATCGGCGTCAGAACTTTGATGACTCCGGGCGCGGCGTCGGCGGCGCTCGTGTCCATCTTCGCGACACGCCCTTTGGCGATCGTGCTGGTGATCATGACGGCGTGCGCCAGATTTGGGAGCGGGAACTCGGCGGCGTACTTCGCGCCGCCCGTCACTTTGAGGCGCCCATCCACGCGGTCCATCGGCTTACCGACCGCCGCATCCGTGGTTTCATTCATCGATTTCGATCCTTCCAAAAAAACGCGATCGTTCTCACGCCGTTTTTTGTGCGGCCATGGTGAGCGCTCGGATGACGGTGCGCTTCGCCAGCTCCACTTTGAATGCATTGTCTTTGTGCGTTTTCGCGCCGCGCAAGGCCGCTTCAGCCGCAGCCTTGTAGGCGTCCGGGCCGGCCGTCTTGCCGATCAGCGCCTTTTCGGCATCGAGGGCGCGCCACGGCTTGGTCCCGACGCCGCCCATCGCGATGCGCGCGCCCTTAATGACGCCGGCCTGGATGTCCAGAGCCACGGCGGCGGACGAAAGCGCGAAGGCGTAGGAGGCGCGGTCACGCACCTTGCGATAGTGTGAGCGCGCGGCGAAGGGCATCGCGGGCAGCTCCACGGCGGTGATCAGTTCGCCCGGCTCCAGCACATTCTCACGCTCCGGGTGGTCGCCGGGCGTGAAGTAGAACTCGTTGATGGGGATACGCCGCTCGCCCTTCGCCCCGCGAGTCACAATCGTGGCGTCCAGCGCCGTGAGCGCGACGCACATATCCGAGGGGTGGGTGGCGATACAGTGTTTGCTCGTTCCGAGGATCGCATGGATACGATTATAGCCATCCATCGCCGAACACCCCGACCCGGGTTCGCGCTTGTTACACGGCGTCGTGATGTCCCGGAAATAATAACAGCGGGTGCGCTGGAGCAAGTTGCCGCCGGTGGTCGCCATATTACGCAATTGCGGCGAAGCGCCCGAGAGCAGCGCTTCGCTGAGTACAGGGTAGCGCGTCATGATGATCTCACTGTGCGCCAGATCGCTGTTGCGGACCATCGCGCCGATGCTCACGCCGCCGCCGGGCAGTTCGGTGATCTTTGTCCATGGGAGCGGCGTGATATCAATGAGCTGGGACGGTTTCTGCACATCCAGCTTCATCAGGTCGATCAGCGTGGTTCCGCCGGCGAGATAAGCGGCGCCGGGCTGTCCGGAGACGCCGCTGAGGGCCGATTGCTCGTCGCTTGCCTGGCGATAACTAAACGGGTGCATTCGTGTTCGCCTTTCGTACGTCCTGAATGGCGGCGACGATGTTGGGATACGCGCCGCAGCGGCAGAGGTTGCCGCTCATATTTTCGCGCACATCGGCGTCTTCCGGCCCGACCGGCTCCGTAAGAAGTCCGACCGCGCTCATGATCTGTCCCGGCGTGCAGTAGCCGCATTGGAAGCCGTCGTGTGTCAGGAACGCCTGCTGCATCGGGTGCAGCGTCTCTCCCTGAGCGAGTCCTTCAATGGTTGTAATTTGCTTGCCCTGCTGCGCTACGGCGAGCGACAGGCACGAGAGCACGCGCCGCCCGTCCACCAGCACCGTACAGGCGCCGCACTGTCCGTGATCGCAGCCCTTTTTCGATCCCGTCATGCCGATGCGTTCGCGCAGCGCGTCCAGCACTGTGGCGCGCGGGTCAATCTGAAGATCGTGCGCCGCGCCGTTGACCGTCAGGGTGATGGGCATGGTGTCGCCGCCGCTGACGCCGATGGCGGGCGCCATGGGCGTTGCGCCCAACTTCGTGGCCTCGGGCTCAGCCTGGACGGCGTGCGCGCCGAGCGTCAGGGCAAAGGCCGTGGCGAGAGTGGCCGCAATAAAGTCGCGGCGCGTCAGCGCCATGCGAGAAGCCTTGGGAGCAGCCGTTTCTTCTTTGGGCTGCGGGGCGATTGACCGCAGCGCCTCCAGCAGATCCTCAGCCTTGGGCGGCATGCCGACCGGCGCGCAGCAGCTCCACTGGATGACGCCCTCGGAATCAATGACGAACAGCGCCTCGCGCCCTTCGGCGCCGTAAAGTCGGGCGATCTCGGGCTGGGGCGACGGGTTCGCGAGAAACGGCAGACGCATCTGCTCGCGGGCGAAGCGCAGGTCGTACCAGTCGCCGTCCACGGAGAAGTCCATCAGCTCCGCATGCAAATTGGGCAGCTGCGTGAGAATTTTGTTGTACTGCGCGATCTGTTCACCCCGGCTGGGGTCCCAGCCCGGCGGATAAAACGCCAGGACGACCGGCTGGCCGCGCAGATCGGAGAGCGAGAGAGAAGCGTTTCGCGGGTGCGAGAGACGAAAGTCGGGAGCGAGTGATCCTGGGGCAAGCGCGGGATCAGATGGGCAGGCTGTTGCAGCAGCGCCATGTTCCATGCGGCGTTCCTTTCCGGGAAACGAAGACGGCGGGCTCCGTCGCCGTAATACGGCGTGGAGATTCGACGGTATTTACCCGGAGCCATGGGACACTGAAACGTGGCGAAAATTATTTTGCTTTCATCCCATTTTCATATCCTGCGTGTAGCATATCGGTACAAACACGCAACTGATGAACAATGAATATCTAGGGAGATCGGAAAATGATGAACACGTCTAAACTGGAGCTGCTGCATCACGCCTTCTCGCCGCCGACCGTTGTGTGCCGCCGTATGGGCGGAGGAATTGCGATCTGGAACCGGGCGCAGATGCTCAGCTATTCGTTCTCGCCAAAGCCCGAGACGCCAGTGAACGCCTGGCCGGCGGAGCGGCAGGTTGTGGGAGTTTATGCGTGAGGTCCCAAGTGACCTACCCCCGGCCTTCGGCCGGGGTTGGGTCATGCCGAGAGGGGGCACTCAGGAGCTGTGGAAGGCCGGGGCCAATCCTATTTCCCGCTCCGTAGCCACGCCGCGTAGTACGGACGCTCTTCCGGCCCGGCCTTGCGCTGGGCGAGGGCGGCCAACTGGCGGCGGTCGGCGGGAGACAGGGCGGAGGCGGTGACGCCGCGTGGGCGGTCGTTCATCAGGAAGAGTTCGCAGTAGGCGCGCAGCATGTCGCCGATCTGGTCCTTGGCGTCCTTGTCGGCGCTGCGGCTGACGCTGAGGATCGCGGCTGCGCCGGCGACTGCGACCGCCCGGTTTGTGGCGGGGTTCGCCGCCTTGGTGACGTTGATCGGGGTGCTGAGGTAGTTGGCGACGATCTCGGCCTTGGCCGACGCCGGGACTTTGGCGCTTTGCAGCCAACGAGTGAAGGCGCTCGTGAAGACGCGCACGCCGTAGACTTTGCTGCTGTAGCCGTCGATCAGCTGGAAGTACAGATGACCGGCCGCGCCCGTGAGGACCGGGTGCGCCAGCGCTGCGGGGATCGGCGCCGTGGTCTGCGAAATCGCTTGATTGAAGAGGGTCATATCACGCCAGTTCGGCTTGACCGTCCGGTCGAAGGCGAGTGGGGTGAGCTGCTTGGATTCGGAGGAGGCGTCCTGATTGAAGGCGTCCTGCAACTGCTCGTTGTCGAAGGCGGCCACGAACTGCGCGCCGGCGGTCACCGGGAGCCACTGGCTGAGAAACGAGTGCGCGTTGGAGGGTTTGACGATATCGACCTCAACGGAAGTTTCCGGCTGTGCGAGCGGACGCAGGGTTTCCACAACTTTGAGGGTGAGATGGTAGGCGACGCTTGTGCGCCCATTCTGCTCGGTCTTCGGCGCGTCGGTTTTGACGTCCGCTACTTCACAGAGCGCCGCGTTGCGATGGCCGAAGAAGGGGAATTTCTTGGTGTCGATCGGTGGCGCGGTGACGACAACCATGCCTTCCGGAACGTCGTGCTGTTGTCCGTCCATGGGCGCCACGTAAACGCGCTTCCCGTCGCCGTCCGACGGCTCGATAAAGATTCCTTGCGGCTGATCGGCGGCGCGGACGGCGGAGTGCGGGAAGGACGCAAGCGCCAGGGCGGCGCAGGCGGCAATCTTCCACGAAAATCTGGTCATTCTTCACGATCCTATTGTCAATGCGTTAGTCTGATATTATTGTATCACGTTTTTCGCCGTCTCGCCCAAATACGGTACGATCAAGCAGCCTTCCTGTTCGTCACCCAGCGCTTCATAGCGTCCTGCGAGATAGAACAGTCCTGTGATCGCGACGGTGATGGCGTCGAGTTCGTCGTGGCTGACGCGCCCTTCCTGAAACTCTCCCAAAATCCCAAACCGCGCGAGGCCGTCCCGCAGATATGTCACGCTCGCCTTCTTGCGCGGGATGCCCAGAATATCCTGCGCCACGCCGGGGAAACCTTCGATGACTGGGACGCCAAGATCGCGAATGCGCTGAGCGAGCGCGATCCCGCGCGCCGTGAGCGCCTGCATGCTGGGGAGCAGCGGCGGATAAACGCCGACGCCCCGCTTTCTCAGTACGCGCTCGCACTCCCGGTTGATCCCGAATTCGGCGCGCGTGGGGTCTTCGTCATCCACACGCAGCCGTCCCGCCGGCAGCGACAGCGGCGAGTCAATGGACACCAGCGCCGGAGCGGCATCGGCAATCCGTCGCAGCATTTCTTCGTCCGTTTTGATGCGTCGTGTCTCGGCGTGCGCGCCTTCCATCAAACACCATCCCGAGGGGCGTGATTCACTCCCCGTCAGGTCGATGCCGACGACACGGAGGTTGGGGGCGAGACCGAGACGATCGTATGTAAATGCCGGCTCAGGATCGCCGGCCAGCGCGACCCATGCGTGGGCATCCACGGAATTGAGTATCGAGACTGGTTCCTGAGACGGGCTTCCAAGGCAATCTGCCCACATCAATTTTAGCTGCTGAACCGCGTCGTGGTTGTTCTCGATCAGTCTGCGCAATGCTTCAGGATCGCCGGCCCGGTGCGCGTACCAGAGGTTAGCGCCTCGCTCCCCGCGATGCTCACGCATGGCGAGGACTTTGTCGGCTCCGTACTTTCGTCGCAGCAGCGTGCGCAGATTGATTCGCTTTGCCGGCAGGGGGAGATTAGGGTATTGCTTCGTCAGAAACGGGAAATCGAGGCGAAAACCGTCAAAGGTGATGAGTGTCTCCGCCTCAGTCATCACGGCAGCCAATCGCGCGTCATTGGAACCGGGGAAGGCGATTTCGTACTGCCCTCCCAAGTCCCAGCCGATCATCGTGACGCGGTCGTACCAAAGACTCGTTCCCGTCGTCTCCACCTGGAGAAAGAGCGGCTGGTCTGTCACGACGGATTTATCCAATGCCAAGATGCTTCGCAATCCAAGGCAGCGAGACGCGGACTTGCTGATCCCAGAACTCCCAGTTGTGGTCGCCGGGCATGGTGAAGTATTCGTGTGGGACGCCGAGCTGGGTGAAGTACGCGTGCATCTCCTCGTTCTGATCGAAGAGGAAATCTTCCGTGCCGCAGTCGATCCAGAGCGGCGGGCGAGTGGCGGGATCGGACTTCTCGGCGAGTGTGCGCACGTCGTTCGAGCTTCCGGCGGCGTCCGCGCCGAAAAGATCGGAGAACTCCTTGGTCCAGGCGGGATCGCCGTTTAGGCTTCGCGTCATCATTCCCAGCACGCCCGAGTGGCTTACCGCGGCGCTGTAGAGGTCCGGGTGCTTAAGCGCGAGCTTCACGGCGCCATAGCCGCCCATGGAGAGGCCGCCGATCGCACGCCCTTCGCGAGTGGGAATCGTTCGAAAGAGGGTGTCAACACGTTTGATTAAATCATGCGTGATGAACGTTTCATACTTGTCTTTGGGTTTCAGCGCCGAGTCGGTATAGAAGCTACGGTCTCCATCTGGCATCACGATGATTATGGGCAAGCTGGCCGCATAGCGCTCCACACTTGTGTAACGCTGCCACGCCGTGTGGTTGTCGGAAAGCCCATGCAGAAGATAGTACACCGGGAACGGGCCGTCGCCTGTCTCCGGGAGAATGACGTTGACGCTGACCATGCGCTCCAGCGCGTTGTCGGCATTGAATTGGATCTCGCAAACCGCCATTAAGAAAGCCCCTTAAACTCTGAGAACGATACAGGGGTATTCGTGGCGGAGAGGCGGCATTCCTGCCCCTCGGCGAGGGGCAGGGATTGGATTCAGTTGATGTAATGGACCTGTGGCCGCTCGGGGGCGTCCATCAGCATCAGCGCGCCGCCTTCGGGCAGTTTTTCCTGGGCGACGAGCCGCGCCTCATCGAAGGTCATCGCGATCGGTTCGAAGCCGGGCGATCCCTGGCGTCCCAGGTAAGCGGCGGCGTCCTCGGCCGCTCGGAACTCCATAAAGCACGCCATCCCTTGAAAGCCGTCTTCGTACGATTCCGGGGTATGGCGCTGGATCGGGATCGCATCGACCACGATGTGCCGGTGGAACATCGAATCGTAAAGCACATAGATCGTGTCGGGGAATTCCTGGCTCAGGCCGCGCAGGCGCGGCTGTGGGCTCGTTCCGATTCCTTCGGGCGAGGTCCAGTTTTGCTGTGGCGTCATTATTGCTTCTTCCTATCGACTGTAGAACTCGACGATGCTCTGTGGATCGATCTCCGGTTCGGCGTGTTCACGGGTTGGGATGCTCAGGACTGTCGCCTCAATCTGGACGGCGTTAAATCCAAGCCAGTCGGGCGCGCGGTGGCGGATCAGATCTCCCGAGCCCTTGAGCGTCTTGAAGAATGCGCTGGGGTGGCTGCTCGCATGCACGGCGACATTGTCGCCGACCTTGACGCGCGCCGACGGAATATCGAGACGGCGTCCATTGACGGTGATATGCCCGTGGTTCACGATCTGCCGCGCCTGCGCGCGGCTTTTGGCGACGCCCATCCGGTAGACCACATTGTCCAAACGGCGCTCCAGCAGCGAAAGTAAATTGTCGCCGGTCACTCCCATGCGGCGTTCGGCTTCCTGGAAGAGAATCCGAAACTGGCGCTCCATCAGACCGTACAAAAAGCGCGCCTTCTGCTTCTCCATCAACTGCTGCCCATACTCCGAGGGCTGCTTGCGCTTCTCATTGCGGCCGTGCTGGCCGGGCGGGTAGGGCCGCCGCGCCAGAATTCGTTCGCCCTTCGGCGAAATTCCAATGCCGAGGCGCCGGCTGACTTTGCCGACCGGCCCAAGATATCTTCCCATAAACTGATTGCCTTCCTAAGGACTATCCGCGACTTCTATCGGCCGAGCATCTTTTGTGTGAGGGTCAAATAGTCCGTGACTGTGGCGAAACACAGGCGCATGGCGCCGCAGGTGACGGTGATCTGACCCAGAACGCAGATATGAACGTGGCCCCAGCGGAGCACGGCGCGCAGCGCGTCCTGTGTCGAATTGGATGCTCGGCTCATGAATGTCTCTCCCTCGTGTCGAAACGCCGGATGGTTACGGCTTTTGAATGTGAACATTGCGGAATGTGAGGATGCGTGTGTGGAACCCGCCGCTCACGGTGGTGACGACCCGGCGCGTCGCCGGCAGCCAGTAACCATCCACGTTCGCAAACGAGTCCGTGTAGGCGTCCACATGATCCACGCCGCCGTTTTTATCGAAATATGTGACGATAAATTGTTCCGGCAGGTACTTGCCCGAATCCGTCGTGGTGGTCCCCAGCATGGTGATGCTGAACTTCTGTCCGCCCATCGTCCGCGTGACTTCCGTCACCTGGTTGTCCCGGACACGATAGTTCGACTGCATGCGATCGTTGAGCTGTACGGTGCGCCCCAGCGGGCTGTGATCGTCCGCGCCGAAGGTGATCGGGTTCTTGCCCTCACCCTTGGCGAAGTCGCCGCCCATGCGATGACCGATCAAACTGCTCGCCTGATCCTCCGACCACTCCTTGGCGTCGGCGCTCAGCCCGGCGACATTGGATTTCACTTCGCCATCCTTGCCGTAAGAGATCGTTCCCGACTTGACGTCGCCATTGTCGTTGACCGTGATATCGGCGGTAAGGCCGGGAAAATCGCTCGTGAAGGTCTGCCGGGAATCGTGCGCCGCCTTGAGCAGATCCCATGCCGCCGGGTCGTTCTTGGCGGTCGTGGCCGGAATATTTCCGATCGTGATCTTGGGAGCGTCCGTGGTTTTGGGCTCGGCATGGATGGCCGGGGCGGTAAGGCAGAGCGCGAGTCCCGCGAGAATAAAGAGTGATTTTGTGTTCATGTGTTGGTTTCCGTTATGTTATGTCTAAGGTTTAACTGCGTTCGTAGTGGCGGCCCGGATGCCCCCCGGCCCTTTATGACCCACCCCGGCGCTTCGGCCGACCCTGAGTGACCCACCCCGGCGCTTCGCGCCACCC
>NZ_JBDSQY010000265.1:0-6686 GCF_039929585.1 Capsulimonas sp. | reverse complement strand
GATCAGCCCCAACTCAGAAGAAGCGGTTATTTTTGAATAGGTCCTAACCTCTGGATAATGCGCTACGGGCGCTTTCGAAGCCGCAAGAGCGCGACGCCATGGCCAGTAATGTGGAGGACAAGGTGATCTGGCATCATGCCCAGGTCTTTGCGCTGCCAGAGGTCGCGCACCGTGTATCGTCCGGATAGGCCGAGATCGCCAAGGGAGACGACACGATCGCCGTCGGATTCGTCGGTATTGAAGACGCCGACGCCGACAGAGCCATCCGCGAGTGTTCGCTCCCAGACTTCGATGTCGTCACCATGTTTCACGCGACGTGCCGGCGAGGCGGCTGTGTCCTGATCGAGCGCCAACACCTCGGCATTCGTGAGCAGAGCCAGGGTCCAGGCATCGTTGTCCGGCATGGCGGCGCCAAGCATCAGAGGCGCGGGCAGCAGGCACCACAGGGACATCAGAGTCACCTGCTCCGACTTCGTAAATCGAGTTCGACGGTCAGGCCCGACACTTCGACTTCCAACGGACAGATGCCCGAGAGGCAGCATATCCGCATCGGCCCAGTGGCCCGGGCCGACAAAACTTCGCCATTGATCGCCGAGGTCGAATTCGTTGTTGAGTGCGCCCCAGTTGTCCCAGAAATCCGCACTGGCGCGCCAGAGGTTGGCATGCGCCACCACATGGGAGCCCTGATCGATGGGCGTCTCGCCGGGCGACAGGCTGTAGACGATCGAGCGGCCACACTTGTCGATTGCGTTCCGCACGGCGTTGATCTCATCCTTGTGATAAGGCACCGACGTATCGTCCATCTTGACGTAGTCAACGCCCCAAGAAGCGTACAGGCGGAACAGCGAATCGTAGTAGGCCTGACCCGCCGCAGTATCGCCGCGCACTCCGTACATATCGGGACACCAGCTACAGGTATCCGAAGTATCGGCGGCGTCCGAGGTATGGAAAGCGGCGCCATCGATTGTCGGGTTCGCCTTGACGGCGTTTCGAGGAATGCCGCGCATGATGTGGATGCCGAATCTCAGCCCCATGCCATGGATCTTGTCGGCCAGCGGTCGGAAACCCGCGCCATTTGCCGCCGATGGAAATCGGTTTGGGGACGGCAAAAGCCGCCCGTGACCGTCCATGGTCAGGTCGACACCGGCGCGGGCGGGCGCGTTGTTGTTGTAAGCGCCGGGGTCGTACCACCGGTAATCGACAACGACGGTGTCCCAGCCATACGGCTGCATCTCGCGCTTGAGGTACGTCGCATTGTCCAGCGTCTCCGCCTCCGTGACGTTGTCGCCGTAGGCGTCGTAGCTGTTCCACCCCATCGGCGGTGTTTCCGTCAGCGTGTTGCCCACGACGAAGTGCACCGTAGATGTGTCGCGCCCCTTCTCGTTCTTCACGCTCACTCGAACCGCGTGATCGCCCGGTATGGCAATTGATCCCGTGAAAATGCCCCGTGTCTTGTCGAACTCCACACCTTTGGGCAACTGCTTAACAGAGAAGGCCAGTGGTCGCTTCCCGGTGACGGGAACCGTCCAGATGATGGGCGTGCCGGTGAAGACGCCCACGACCGAAGGGCCGTGGATATGAGGCGCGGCGGGCGCCGTCGACATCGCGATCGAAGGGTCGGAACCGGAGATCGTCTTCGTTTCGGGAAGGCCGCTCGTCATGGTGATAGCTGCGTCGGCCCAATCCGCATGGTCTTGCCCGTAGCCATCCCCGCCGGTTGTCACACGGAGAACGATCGACGAGAGCCCTATAACGGAGACGTGAACGGATTTTGGCGCATCGCCGCGATGCATCACCCCGCTTGTCCATAGGACGTTGCGAGCGGGATCACAGACCCGGAACTCGACGCTCCCTTGGCCTACCGGAACCTCGTCGTCTACGCCCACAGTTGCGCTGAAAAACGTCGCCTGCCCCTTGAGGTCAATCGCGATTGTACCCGCGGCGTGCGTACCGAAACCGTGCGCGTACACCTTGCCGGCCAGCGTGATTGGGTGGCCCTCAACGGATTTGTCGGCCTGGGGGGCGCCCCATCCCTGCGTGGCCTTCGATAAGTCCAGCGAAGATAGGAGGACTACTTCGTCGGCGCGCGACGCCCCTGCAGACGTGGACAGTAGAGCGACGGCAAGAACCGTTCTTAGAAGTCGAGTAAACAAATGACATCCTCGCAAATGGTGTTAATAGATCTAAAATCGGCAGCCCGGTCATTCGTTCCTGGTCATTGGGCCGCCATCGAATAGGTGAAGTTCCGTGATTTCGGCGAGAACCGATCGGATTTCGCATCGTCGATCAGGCTCCGCGGCAGAACTCGTTGAATGTCGGTCGCCCTTCAAGTTTTCTCACGACATCTTCCGTAGTAGCGCGCAATTCGATCAAGTCCGGCAGTGTGCGGGCAGCGTTAGCGAGACGATTTCCGGAATTTCCATGACAAGAAGTTAAAGATCTTCTCGCCCTGGCTGCCCCTGAAAACGAAAAATACATCGTGTACCCCTCTTGCTCCCGATACGGAGGCCGTCTGGACCTTCCACCGGTCCAGGCCGCCAGTGTCCGGAACGGCGAGCGTTGCGATCAGTGGTCCCGCGACCCCGTCGAGATGGACTTCCATTGAGGCCCCAACCGCCAGGCTAGCGACAGTGCCCTCGAAACTCTTGGCGCCCCTGGATCCAAAGTCTACACTTTTCACCTTGATGTAGTCGCCATCGTTTATGTCGGTGACATAAACTCCGTCGGTGGCGCTGGTTTCGGTCTCAACGCCCGTCTCCCACGCAATCGTCGCCGCCTTAGTCGACTCGTAAGGATTCAGGTGGCCGATCGGAGCAGGCCCATCCTTGGTCGGAAGGATCGTTGGAAACGAACCGTCGGGATTGTACTTGAACTCTTCCAGGCACACCGAACGATCAAATCCGCCTCCGCCGGGCAAGTCCTCGTTGTGATAAAACAAATACGAGTGTCCTTTGTAATCGAGGACGCCTGCGTGATTTGTAAACGCCAGTTTCGGCAAGCCCTTAGGCATAATGATGCCGCGATAGGTCCATGGGCCGGTTGGCGACGCGCTTGTGGAATAGGCGAGAGCCTCCGGGACCCCGGTAGCGGCAAAGACCATATAATAGAGGCTGCCGCGGCGATAAAACCAGGGGCCTTCTTCATAGAGCGTGGCCCGATCTTTATTTCCCTCGCGCTTTCCAAAACCCTCTTCCGTCAGCGGAACCTTCACGATCCCGACGCTCTGATCGTATGAGACCATATCCTTGTTGAGCTTAACGTAAAATAGCTGCGGATTGCCCCAATAAAGATACGCTTGCCCGTCGTTATCGATATAAACGGTTGGGTCGATATCTCCCACGCCGGTATGAACGAGCGGATGGCCAAGCGGGTCATGGAACGGACCTGTCGGGCTGTCGGACACCGCAACTCCCACGGACATTCCGAGACCCTTGGCTGTCATCGGGACATAATAGTAGAACTTGCGATTGCGCTCGATTGCTTGACCGGCCCAGGCGTCGTCGTGAACCCAGGAGAAGTCTTTCACCGACAGAGGAGAGCCTTCGTCCGTCCAATTCACCATGTCCTTTGTTGAGTAGCACCGCCACTCTTTCATCACGAACACGGTCGCATTGTCTTCATCATGACCGGTATAAAGATAGACTTTGCCATTGGCAATCATCGGAGCAGGATCGGCGGTATGTCGCGTTTGGATAATGGGATTGTCGGCGGCGGCGGCCTGGATAATCGCCAGAGTCGCCACAAGCGCCGGGAGAGTGGATTTCATTGACTTCATAATTTACGGTTTCATATTTAAGACGGTAATCGAGTAGGCGGGAAGCGTGTAGACGCCGCCTGATTTGATATTCGGGGCCTTCGTCGTGACAGGAACCACTTTTTTGGGCGTGTCGATGGCGTTTGTGTCGGTCGGATCAGCGGCCAGAGTGATCGCCGTCATGGCGGGCGCCAGGGAGGCGACGCCCGGGATAACGATCTTCACCGCCGCAGGCGTCGGCTGCGGGTTCACCAGTTTCACCGTGATGACCCCAGTCCGGCTGTCCCGAGTGACGGAACTGCGCAGTGTTGCATCGGTAAGCGTTGCCTTCAGCACCTCATCGCCGTGGTTGCGGCTGAACATCTGGAAAGCATAGTAGCTGGGAGAGCCGAAGGTGGTAAGCGCATCGTAACCGATCATGTTTGGACGCCACTGCCGCCCGCCGGGATTCACGTTCGCCAGGAGGGGAGCGTAGCATTGCATCACCACCAGATCGGCGTTACGCTCTATCCCCGTCATCCAGGCTGCGTCACCCAGGGCTGCCTTCATGCTCGGCGTCGGCGGCAGCGCATGCGAACCCTGATCCCAGGGAGCGATATCCTCGTACGCCGCCCATTCTCCTACGAAGACCTCCGGACTGCCTTTGCGCTCGTAGCCCTCGAAGTGATTCGGAGATATTTCCACGAGTGTGGCGGCTGAGCTGTAGTTGTGCTCGTCCACAACATCAGGCTTACGACTGGGGACATGCTCTTTCCCTGTGCTGGCGATGAGCTTGAGCTGTGGATACTTCGCCTTGATAGCATCATGGAACTGCGCGTAGCGGCCGTCGTAGCTTCCCGACTTGTCGAAGTTATCCTCGTTGCCGATTTCCACATAGTGCAGGGGGAACGGCTTGGGGTGCCCATCGCGGATGCGCACGGCGCCCCACTTTGTGTTCTTGTCCCCGATCACGTACTCGATCTCATCGAGCGCTTCCTGCACGTAGGGGGTGAGGGCCGGGCCGGCCGTGACATGCTCGCCGTTGAGCGAGTATCCCGCATAGACCGCGAGCAGCGGTTCCGCGCCCATGTCTTCGCACCAGTACAAGAACTCCAGCAGTCCCATGCCGTCTGTCGAGCGATACCCCCACGGGCAGGGGTGGCCGGGACGATCCTCGGGCGGCCCAAGCGTCTTCTTCCAGTCGAAGCGCTCGGCGATTGTGTTGCCTTCCAGGTAGTTGCCGCCGGGAAAGCGCAGGAAGCCCGGTTTCATATCCACCAGCGCCTGCATCAGGTCGGGCCGCAGTCCGTTCGGGCGATTCTTCCAGGTCGGGGGAAAGAGCGAAACATAGTTCAGCCAGACGCTTCCGGGACGATCCACGGTGAGGACGAAGCGCGCCTTCGCCGTTGGAACCACTTTCCCAGTACTCAGCGTCGCCGTGTAGGACCGCCACTGGTCCGTCAGTTGAGCGACTTGCGCCTTGGCGTAAACCGTCTTGCCGTCCTCACTCTGGATGGCGAGCGTCACCGAGCCGGAAAAGCCAGCGTTCGCGCGGGCATAGAACTTTGCCGTGTAGCGGGTCCGTGATCGGACGGGAATCCCCCAGTAGCCGTCATTGGCGACTCCGGCGGGATGGCCTGACGACGCCGCCGTGACATCCAGGCGGAGGCTCACCGGCTGCTGCTCGCTCCGAGGACGATCCCGGTCAAGGGCGATGGTCGCTTCCGCTCCCTCGCTCTGAACGAGGGACCAGTGGCGGGGCGTCTGAGCGTCATCCATAAACGCCCGGTTCTGAAGGAGCTCCCCGTAGAGTCCTCCATCGTAGGAGTGGTTGATCTCCTCCGTCATCAGGCCGTATAGCCGGGGGGTGATCGTGGCGACGGACTTACTGGCGTCGATCGTCAGTGTCGGTACTGTCGGATTCGCGGCCATGAGGGTAAGTGGTCCTGCGACGATCAAACTGAGTGCGAGTGTGGCGCTTCGAATATCAAGAACCAAGCGATGTCGGGTGAGTTGCAATATTCTACCTTTCCAGTCCTAAATGATGGCGATGAATGCGGGATTGGCCCAGCGAGATGTCAAAGGAGCGCGGCTGGCGTTACTATACGCCGGCCACTAGAGCGTGTCTGACAATTGCCATCAATGATCGATTGATTTTGTCACAGAACAGATGAAATAGACGGTGACGAATCCGACGCACGTATTGCAGCCGGAAAACTTCATCGTCATGATATCAGGCTCGATCGATGACCAATGGGTCCTTACATGTAGCCTGCACTAGTGTCCCGTAAGATCAATTGGCCCGACGCACCGGCTCCGTGAGCACATCGTAATCAAAAAACCAGGTTCATCATCGTATGAAAACTATATCATGCTGACGCGCATCTGTCAAGGGCAAAGATGAACACTGGTCACAACGTTGTAGAGCGGGTTATCGCTGCCGCCATTAATCGGAAATTTATGTGATATAATTCCATGTCTGGAAACTATGGTGACACAGCGTTTGTGCCGGAACGTCATGTCCGCTTGCGTGGTATCCGCGTGAGAGCGGACATCTCACAAATGCACCGGAAGAGAGCTTCACTGATGAAGAGAGAGATTTTGGCGTCACCGAAAAAGATAAAAAGCCCCGGGGGGCGCGCGCCTGGCGACGCGACCCCGGGGCGATGTCACATACGTTCAATGCAGCTCAAGGCGCCTGGATGGACTTCACTCCCGGAGGAGAGCATCCCGGGGAGTGATGGTCATGTTTAGGCGTCGAAGAACCATCGAGGCCTGAGATTAATGATTTCTCATGTAACCCTTCCCGCCTTACGGGTTTATAATGCTCCATTGCTGACCGGCGCCTCCCCAGTAGGTCCATTGCTGGATGTATGCTCCATCCGCGGTGGAGATCCCGGTGACGTCTAGGCAGGAGTTTGGAGAACTGACAGGAGAAATTCGGAAGTAGCCG
>NZ_JBDSQY010000264.1:0-4340 GCF_039929585.1 Capsulimonas sp. | reverse complement strand
AGATGCAGAGCGGCGTTTGGGGACGAGCGGCGAAAAACGAGGCTCCGCGTGGCTCCGCACAGTGTTTGCAGCTGATCGGTCAGCGCGGCAAGAACTTGATCGGCGCGAATCACGCGGCTGACGGTTTCGCTCGCATCAAATAGCGTCTCAATTTCAGATTCGCGAGTGCGCGCCTCTAGGGTTTGCGCGCGCGCTTGCGCGGCCAGGCGCGCCGTCACCACGGCGGCCATGAGGAAGATTGCGAGTGAAAGCCAATCTTTGGGGTCGGCCACCGTGAAGTGATAAAATGGCGGCAGAAAGAAAAAATTCCAGCATAAAAAGCTTAGCAATGCGCCCCATACAGCAGGGCCGAACCCGAAGCGTACGGCGCACGTCAGTACGATCGGCAGGTAGAGAAGCGATGCTTGGCCTTTGTCCACATAGGGCCGGATCAGCCAAAAGCATCCCGTCGCGGCGGCGACGCTGGCTGTGGGCCACAAGTAAACACGCAAATGGGATGCGGCGCTTTGGGAAGTCTTCGCATTTTCGACGGCATGCGGCGATGGCGGAGGAAGTGACACGGAGCACAATTCCCGACTCGCAGGTCTATCTCCTGCCGTTCCCCGACTTCATTTCGATTTCGCCGCTTCACGATTTTTTTGAAGATTCCATGGATTCTATGGTACATGGACATTAGATACTTTGCCTGAAGAGAACTTTTCCTGAAATAATGGTGCAAGACAAAGTGGCGAGCAGCCATTAAATTTCGTAAGGACTACGCCTCATTATGATTGCAGCATTGCCCGAAAACGAAGGGGCAAGACTCGCCGCTCTCCGCGCCTACCATATCCTGGATACTCCCAGCGAAGCCCGTTTCGATGAGATCACGCATCTTGCCGCGTATCTCTGCGGCACTGAGTTCGCCGCCGTTTCTTTCACGGACACCGACCGCCAATGGTCTAAATCCATTACCGGGACGGATCTCAAGCAAACGGCGCGCGAGCTTTCGTTTTGCGCGCACACCATTCTTTCCAAAGATCTCATTATCGTGCCGGATGCTCGTTTGGATCCGCGTTTCGCCGATAACCCCTTCGTGACCGGCGAGCCCGGAATTCGTTTTTATGCGGCGGCTCCGCTGATTACCTCCGATGGACTTGCGCTCGGGGCGCTGTGTGTGTTTGCGATGACGCCTGGAGACCTGAACGCGGATCAGGCTGCCGGGCTGCGGACGCTCGCCTACCAGGTCACGGAACTGCTGGAGCTGCGCCGGCAGGTCGCCGAGCAGGAGCGTTTGGTTGGCGAGAGGGATCTTGCCGAGAGCGCCCTGAGGCAGGAGCGCGAGCACTTCCGATCCTTCGCCGAAAGCCTTGGGTCTGGAATTTTGATGACGGACCTTGAAGACACCGTTCTCTACGTCAATCCCCGGATGTCGCTGATTACGGGATATACGACGGAGGAGATGATGGGATGCCGCGCGCTCGATCTCTTGCTGACCCCTGAAGACCAGGAGACGATGCGCGCGAACAACCGGGAGCGTTCCGAAGGGGCGCCTGGGGCATACGAGATTGACATCATCTGCAAGGATGGAAGTCGTCGCTGGATCGAAGTGAATGTCGTTCCGTATCGCGATAAAACCGGTCAGGTTGTCGGAACTCTCGCGACGAACACCGATATCAGCGCGCGCAAGGCGCTGGAGTCCGAGCGGGACCTCGCGCTGAAAGACGCACAGGAGCGTGCGGACCGCGATCCGCTCACGGGGCTGCTCAATCATCGGACATTTTACAAGCGCTTTGAAGAGGAAGCGAACCGCGCCCAGCGCGACGGCTCCATTCTCGCTGTCGTGATGATGGATGTCGATAACTTCAAATTTTTCAACGACACTTATGGCCATGCGACCGGCGACGATGTTTTGCGTCATGTGGCGGCGCGTTTTCAGGCCCTGTGCCGGCAGTACGACTGTGTGGCGCGCTTCGGCGGCGATGAGTTCGCCCTGCTGCTGCCAAATGTCGGGACGACCCCCGCCGTCGATATCGAAGCGCGTCTGCGCGCGGGTCTCGAAAACATCACCCATCTTCTGCCGGGGGGGCAGGCGGCCGTCCCGATCACTATCTCCGTGGGGGCTGCGCTGCTTCCGCACAACGCTGTCGACCGAAGCGATGTCGTTCGCCGCGCCGACGAGCGTCTGCGCCGCGTCAAGACCGGGGGCGCGATCGAAGCCGAGGCCGATCAGGTCCGTGCTTCCATGACGGGCCGCGTGGAAGGCTTCTCCATGCTGGATGCGCTCGTGACCGCCGTGGACAATAAAGACCGCTACACGCGCAAGCATTCAGAAGACGTGATGTGGCACAGCCTGATGATCGCCGAAGAGCTGGGCTTGGATGAAAAGACCCGGCACACGGTGGCTGTCTCAGCGTTGCTGCACGATGTTGGCAAGATCGGTATCCCCGACGCTGTCCTGCGTAAGCCCGGCAAGCTTACCGACGCCGAGTTTGAGACGGTCAAACAGCATCCGATGATGGGGTCCATCATGGTCGGCGCCATTGCGGGCCTGGAAGACACGCTGGACGCCGTGCGTCATCACCACGAGCGCTGGGATGGCGGGGGGTATCCCTTTGGTCTGCGCGGCGAAGAAACCCCGCTGATCGCCCGCCTGATGGCCGTCGCCGACGCCTTCAGCGCCATGACTACTGATCGCCCTTACCGAAAGGGCATGGACCGCGGCAAAGCTCTCGGCATCCTGAGCGAGGGGCGGGGAACGCAATGGGACCCCGAATGCGTCGACGCCTTCCTCCGCCGCACGGCGGCGTCCACTCCTGCGGTGAACCATATCGCCGCAATAAGTTAACCGGTTTCACGAAACTCCGATTACGCCCCTATGTTTCACATCTATGACGCCTTGCGCCGTCGTATAACAGTGACGCCGAACGCCAGCACAAGGGCGCCCATCACGACCCACGATACGGGTTCGATGTATTGTTCGACTTTGCTGTAATTTTTCCCAAGCAATACCCCGGCGTACGCGAGCGCGGTGGCCCAGACCCCTGTTCCGATCGCCGAATATAAGAGAAATTTGGGAAGGGGCATGCCGCTGACGCCGGCGGGAATGGAGACGAGGGAGCGAATGCCGGGAACAAGACGACCGATCAGCACCGTTTTGTCGCCGTGCTGATCGAACCACTGGTCGGCCTTCCCGATGTCGTCGCCCGAGAGCGCCAGCCATTTGCCGTGCTTGTCCGCCCAGGCCTTCAGGCGCTCGGTCCCCAGCGCCTTACCCAGGTAGTAAAAGGGCAGCGCCCCCAGCACGGAGCCGGTCATACCGGCGATGGCGACTCCCGCGAAGCTCAGTTTGCCCTGTGTGGAGACGAAGCCGGCAAGCGGCATGATGAGTTCCGAGGGGAGGGGCGGGAAAACGTTCTCCAGGATCATCAGCAGCACGACACCGAGATACCCGAGCGAGTTCATGATCTGCGTGATGAAATTCAGCATTTGACGCGTTTTCCCTCTTGGATACGCGTAACGAGCGCCTAGGCGCTCTTGTGTCCCCGATTTATTCCGGCAATCACGACCGTACGGTCATCGGCGGTTTTGGTGGCGGGATATTGCTGGCATCGGTCCGGGTCCTGCTCGGCCACTTCCAAGTATCGCTTTTCCCATTCTTCAATGGATACCCCTGATGGGGCCTCGGGATAACCATCCGTGAATATTTCAATCGATTGGATGTTCGACAAAGCGATGGCCGTTGTTGTGACGAATTTCGATGGCGTGGCGCCGCCGTCGATCACTCCATATCCAAGCGGGTGTACGGCGTTATTTCGATACTGAGACTGCGCGCGCAGCAGAGGCAGGATAAACTCGCGACTGCCTTGCGAATCTTCAGTCAGCTGGATGTAGTGTGCGCGCGCGGTGGACGTCAGGGTATCGATCAAGACAGGATTCAAATAGATCTTGCGACCATTGATCCGTACGCCGACATCCCCGACCTGGGTAATGATGAGTTCGTCGTTGTGAATGCGCAGACATGCGAATACGCATGCCGGCCGTGTGTCAGAGGAGGCGTCGCTCTCCTGTGGATAGAAATGCGATTTTACGTCTGCGTTCAGTTCCAACACGAGCGCCGCTCCCGTGTTCGCCGAGGAAATCACGCGGTCCGCAACTCGTCGCGCGACATGCGCCCCCGTGATATTGCTGCCCGAGGGGTTGACTGTTTTTGTCGTGACGCCGTCCGCCACCACTAAACACGTCGGAGTCGCCGCCGCAACATCCTCGTTCATGGAGTCCTGTGACTTTGGCTTTGAGAAAATCTGCACGTTCTCGAAACAATTGTGGAAGCTGGCTGTTTCAATCATCGGTCATATCCGCAG
>NZ_JBDSQY010000263.1:0-14185 GCF_039929585.1 Capsulimonas sp. | reverse complement strand
CACTTTGTCGAAGAACTCCAAGTCTTTTATCACGACTTGTCCAATGAGCCGCAGTTGAAGTGTGGCGTCGGCGACAACATCTATTTTGACCTCAAGTTTTCGAAATTTGATCGACTAGGCGCAGTCTTGATGGATTGCGCGATCCGAGCGCGTTCGGTCCATAATAACCTGAACTGCACGCAAATCTATCGGAAAATTCAACTGACCCGAATCGACGAGCTGCGCAGCTTCTGCCAAATCATTCTCACACACGACGAGCCCTTAGAGATAACGGGCTTGTAAAGTCTAACCCATTCGCTTCGTCAGCGCATTCGTCTCGCCCGACCTGACGCCGGCAAAGATCAGCAGCGGCCCGGTTTCATGCAGCACCGCTTGGGTTTGAAACTCGTTCAGGCCTTCGATGAGTGGGGAGCCCATGGAATTATTATATTGCCTACGGAGCATTTGTTCTACGTGGCCGCACTGAGGTTGCGTGACAGGTCGGTTGGTGGTAGTATATTGTTGATACTATCAAACATACAGTCGCTTGGTGTACATATTTTTGCTCGGTGAGTTTTGATGTGCCTAAATTGGCTTATCAGATTATAACGTAAGGATCAGCAATGAGACAACGTCCGTCCGGTTCTCCCCAAATCAAAAAGGCATACGAGTTTCTCAAGCGGATGCAAGAGGAAGGTAGAGCGTTTACTCGCGAGGAACTTCAGGATGCATCGCAGTGGAAAGCGACAAATACTAAGTCCAATCTTAGCAAAAAATTGACATCCGTCGTTGAACGAGATGGCGATTCTTATCGTGCAGTGAACTTGGATATTACGGATGAAGCAACATTTGCTCGTATGTGCTCCCAAAATTCATCGTATGCAGACGACCCGTTCCGTCCACGATTTTCTGAGCATACTGAGAGATTGATTGCGAAGTCACGGGATGCCGCGCTCGCTGCTGTACAGGCATATAACAATCCTATAGCTACTTTCAGAACAGAAACGTACATAGTACTTATGGTAATTTCATTCACTGCAGCGTTTCATGCTATATTTGAACGTGATCGAGTAGATTACCGCGAGTACAAGCTCGACGGATCTGTGCGTAAGGTTGGTGTTTATGATGCATTGATAGATGCTTCAGAAGGCTTTATAAAATTTAGAGATTTATATAGTTCGAAATATACGCGATTAAATCTTGAAGCTGCAAGGCAAAATCTCAATTGGATTATGAATGCAAGGCACGTAATTGAACACCGAGGATCGCAAGATGTAGATGACCTTATGGGTTCGGAGTGTCAATCACTATTGTTAAATTATGAAGAGATTCTTGTTACTGAATTTGGTGCGTATTATGCAATCAATTGTTCGCTTTGCTTTCCGCTTCTGTTATCGTCACGGCGATCCCCGAAGATGCTTGAGGCAATTCGAAGGCGTCAAGGTTCCGATTATGAGCTTGTCAAAAATCGTCTTATTAGTCTACGCAACGAATTGCCCGACAGTGTTGTGAGTGATCCTGCATTTCGGTTTCCGATATTTCTTATTCCTGTGATTGGAAGAAATCGACGAACAGCAGACAAAACTGTAGAAGTCTTTGATCCTGAAGGATGTACTGCTGAAGAATTGGCTGAAATAGATCAGCATATAATTGCGCTTAGAAATAAAACTAGCACTGTAATAGTCGATCCGAGTGAATATTGCAAACTGTGGTTGGCGAAAGTAGTGGAAGCAATTCTTGCCATCACAGGAGAATTTGTTCCAAGTGGCGACACAAATATACGCATGACCGATGCTTTGATAAAGGATGTTGTTGTAGCCCATAATGTGCATCTTCGTAATAAAATGTACTACAAGCCTTTGCCTGGCTTCCGCCCACAGTACGGACAGGCATTTGTGGATTGGGTAATTGATGAGTATACTGCCAATAAGCAGTTTTTCCACAATGCGCGTGAGGCACGGAGAGCAAAATTGAAACTTAATCTGCCTCCTGAGTGATACTGTATGCGCCAGAGGCGCCCAAAGCCAAGGTGCTGCGCGGGATGGGCGCGTTCAAAGGAATGACCAGTGGGTCCGACGAGTTCGCGAAGGAAAAGCGTGCGGAAGTCGAACGAGAAGAACAGGATTGGTGAATACGTTCTGGAGTGTCCGAAGGGACACATCGTGCTTTTCTAGCCGCGATTTTAATCGCCGGGCGCTCTGATATCCGTCAGGCGTCAATCTTGGAGCCGTGACGTTCCCTGCACGGGGTATCATAATCCCCGTGAATACATCATCAACCGAACAAAAGCATATCGAGATTTTTACGGACGGCGCGTGCACGGGCAACCCGGGGCCGGGGGGCTATGGCGTGATCGTCACGCAGGACGGCGAGTCGACGGAGCTGTCGGGCGGCTTCCGGCGGACGACGAACAATCGCATGGAGCTGATCGCGGCCATTGTGGGCCTTCAGGCATTAGAGAGCCCGAGCAAGGTCACGCTTTATACGGACTCGCAGTATCTGGCGAACGGAATCAGCAAAGGGTGGGCGAAGAAGTGGCGATCCAATAATTGGATGCGCACGCCCAAGGACCCGGCGATCAATCCCGACCTGTGGGCAACGCTGCTCGATCTGTGCGACCGCCATCAAGTGACGTTCCAGTGGGTGCGCGGCCACGCCGGGCATACCGAAAACGAGCGCTGCGACCGGCTATCCGTCGCGGCCGCAGGAGGTCGGGACCTTCCCCCCGACCACGTTTACGAGAAGCAGCCCGCGAAGCGGTAATGGACGGATGCTACGGCGCCGAGAGCTTGTCGAGCATTCGCTTTGCTTCCTTGGCGCCCAGCGGCGTATCGTCCGCCGGGCTTTTTGGCGTGTAATAGAAGTAGTATGTGTCGAAGCTCCAGCGCCGCCGGGCTTGGCGTCGGAAACCGATTGTATCGTTCCTAACGGCCGCCCGATGAGCCATCGCCGCCAGCAGCTCCCCCAAATCCCCCTCCTCCGCCCCCACCTTCTCCACTCCCGCCGCCGCCTTGGGCGTAGCTGACGATGGGCAGGAGAAGAGCGAGCAATATGTACGGGAGTGAGTGATGAAGTTTCATGGCGAATCCCTGCACGTCTGCTATACTACTCACGAACGATAAAATATGATACCGTAATTTTTACAGGCAAGCAAAGGCTGTGATCGCGAAAGGAAACGTACAATGGTGTGGAAGCGTGGCATTGGTCTAATTGTGCTGATGATGATGTGGGCGACCCTGGCGCAGGCGGCGCCGTCGAAGCGAGTGCTGGTGGTGACTGTGACCCATGGGTTTCGGCATGATGTGATCCCCACGGCGGAGCGTATTCTGGGAGAAATCGGAGTGCGCGACGGCGAGTTTCAAATCGATTACGCGCGCACAGATGAAGAGGTGGCGGTCAAGACGACGGCCGTCGCGCTGCGCGCTTACGACGCCGTGATCTTCGCGGAAACCACCGGGGACCTGCCGCTTCCAGACCGTCAGGCGTTTCTCGACTGGATCCGCGAGGGCCATGGGTTTGTCGGCATCCACAGCGCGGCGGATACCTTCCATGGATTTACGCCATATCTGCAAATGCTCGGCGGCGAGTTCAAGCAGCACGGCGATCAGGTTCGGGTGCAGTGCCACGTGGCCGACCAGAAATTTCCGGCGACGGTGGGGATGGGAATCCTGCGGGAAGTGCCGCTGGAGGAGATCTATCAATTCCAGAACTTCGAAGCCAGCCAGGTCCATCTGCTGCTTTATTTAGACAAGCACCCAAATGACGGAACGCCTGGTCTGTACCCGATCGCCTGGAACCGCAGTTACGGCAAGGGCCGCGTGTTCTACACGGCCCTCGGCCATCGGGAGGATATCTGGAGCGCCGCCTGGTATCAGAACCATCTGCAGGGCGGCATCCGGTGGGCGCTCGGCCTGGCGAAAGGAGACGCCAAGCCGCGCCCGCTGCCTGTGATCGCGAAGTAGCATCAGAGACGCTTGAGCATCAGCGCCATCAGACCGCCGACGAGACCCGCGCCGGGAATGGTGAACACCCATGCCAGTACGATATTGGTGGCCGTTCCCCAGCGTACGCTGCGCGCGCGCCGCGTGGCGCCGACGCCTAAGATCGACGAAGCGATCACATGCGTGGTCGAAATCGGAATGCCCAGGTGCGTTGCGACCATGATGACCGCAGCCGCCGCCGTTTCGGCCGCGAAGCCGTGCGCGGGCGTCAGATCCACCAGCTTGCTGCCCATCGTCTTGATGATCCGCCAGCCGCCCAGCGCCGTACCGGCCGCCATTGCCGCCGCGGAGGCCAGAATGACCCACTTAGGGATGGCGGCGTCGTGATTCAGCATATTGGCGCTGATCAGCGCCAGGGTCACCACGCCCATCGTCTTCTGCGCGTCGTTCGACCCATGAGAAAAGGCCATGAACGCGGCGGAAACCACTTGTAGGCGCCGGAACGCGCGCATCGTGGGAGTGAATGGGCGATCCTGCACCAATCTCAGCAAAGCGCGCATCAGCAGATACGCCACACCGAAGCCGAGCAGGGGGGAGGTGACTAGTCCGATGACCGTTTTGGTGAGGCCGGACACGTGCACGGCGCTCGGTCCAAAGGCGAAGATCGCCGCTCCCATGAGGCCGCCGATCAAGGCGTGCGAGGACGATGACGGCAGCCCCAGCCACCACGTAAATAAATTCCAGACGATCGCTCCAATGAGCGCGGCCGCTACGATCGGCAGCGTCACCAGATGCGCATCCACCAACCCCGTGCCGATAAACTTCGCCACTTCCGTGTTCACGATAGCCCCGACGAAGTTGAGAATGGCGGCCATCGCCACGGCTTTGCCCATAGAGAGGGCGCGGGTGGTGACGGTGGTCGCGATAGCGTTCGCGGCGTCGTGAACGCCGTTCGAGAAGTCAAAACCAAGGGCCAGGACGACGATGATCCCGATCCATAAATGCGTATGGTCCAAACAGAAATCCTTTGTGCGCGCGAAGACTAGCTGTTCTTGACGGCGATGGTTTGGAGAACGTCGGCAACGTCCTCGCAGCGGTCCAGCGCCGTCTCCAGGTGGTCGTACACCTCGCGCCATTTCAAGATGGTCACGGCGTCGTGACCCTCGCTGAACAGCGCCCGCAGCGCCTGCCGGTTGATGGAATCGCCCTGGTTCTCCAGCGCGTTGATCACGACGCACGGGTCGAGAATGCCCCGGATATCCCCGAAGTTGCGCAGACCGGTCACACCCTGCCGAATCTGCTGCGCGGCGTTCACGATCAGCGTCGCGATCTCCAGGCTGCGCGGAACGGCGTTGGGGATGCTGTACAGGATCATCCGATCCACGGCGGATTCGGTGTAGTCCAGCACATCGTCCATGACATGCGTGAGCGCCAGAACATCCTCGCGGTCCAGCGGGGTGACGAAGGTCTTGTTGAGCCGATCCATCGCTTCATGCACGATCTGGTCAGCTTCGTTCTCCAAGACACGCAGCCGGGACGCGGCGTCCTCCAGGCGGCTGTAGTCCTGAAGCGTATCCTCTAATACCTCGGCTGCGAGGACGACTTTCTCGGCGAGACGGTCGAACAGGTCGAAGAATTTCTCTTCGCGCGGCAGTAAACGCATGCAAAATCGCCTTTCTTGAGTCCGCGCCTCACTGGGCGGAATCTCAAGCTCTTAACATTCTCTTAACATTTTACTCGAAGATCGCTTGAACTTCCGCCGTCAGCGCCATTCCTTTCGCGACTAAATTGCTCCCGCCGCCCTTAAAATCTCCGCAGCCTCGGTATGTCCGCGCGCCAAAGCCGCCTTCCGCGCTGTTTGCCCATGCGGACTTGCGCTGTTAGGATCGCCTCCCTCAGAGAGCAATTCGCGGAGCTCATGAACGAATCCGAGCTTCGCGGCGGCGTAAACGTCGCCCGCCGGCGCGCCATATTCCAGCAGCAGATCGACGGATCCATGACATTCATAATCGCCAAATGGGAAGCGGGCGGCGTACCCCAGCACGGTCACATCCAAAATCTGCTCGGGACGGTCGTAAGCCGACGGGACCCGGGCGCGCAGGGTAAGGTCCGCGTCCCGCTCAATCAAAAGCCGGGCTGTGTCCAGCGCGAAATCCCGGAACTGCGTCACCGCGTGAAAGAGCGGCGTCTGCCCGCCGACCCCGTGTTCGTCGATAAGCGCCCGCGCGTTGACGTCTGCCCCCAGATCCAGCAGCAGGCGCGCCGCCTCTATCTCTCCATACTCGGCGGCGACATGCAGCAGCGTCGCTCCCTTCAGTCCGAGCAGGCGAGCCCCAGTGCCGCCGTAATTGAGTTCCGGAAATCGGCGATGGAGGAGGGTGGGGTCCGATTCAATTGCCTGCGCCAGCAGATCGAGGCGACCGCGATGGATGGTGATTGCCGGCCAGTGGCTATATTGGCTTTGACAGCCGGCGTCGATGAGAATATTCACGCATTCGCTTTGCCGAGCGTGCCGGGAATAAGTCGCGATGGCCATATCGAGAGGCAGGCCGTCATTCGGCGTCTCGGAATACTGTGGATTGGGATCGGCGCCATGATCGAGAAGCCACTGGAGCGCCGCAGGCGCCACGGCTTCGCAAGGCGCCAGAATGATGGGATATCGGCCATCCCAGCGGGCGTTGACATCCGCGCCATGAGCGACGAGTAAGTCCATCATGGGAATCCTTGTGTCGCGCAGAGCGGCCCGCATCAGCGGCGCATCGCCGTGCTCATGGACATCAGCTCCGGCCTCAATGAGAAAACGAACGATTTGCAGACGTTCCGCGCTCGGCGCCTCCTCCGAGGTCCGGCATTCGGCGGCCCACGTCAGCGGCCCTGCGCCGTTGTATCCCATGGCGGTTTGGAGAAGCGAGGGGCTTGCCACGATCATCCGTTTGACCGACGCGACATCGTCGGCGTCGATCGCCGCCTTAAGCTTCCCGGCGAGGGTGAGACCATCGACATGCTTCTTAAGCTTCGGCCAGCTGGCGAAGCCGTATTCCCGCGCGATGGTGAGCTGTGCGTCGATCAGCGTGAATTTCGTGGGAGGGAGATCGGACGGCGAGAGAGTGGTGAAGTGAGGATGATGTTCACGGATCCGTTGGAGGGCGTCCGGATCGTTGGCTTGATAGGCGAGACGCAGGTCTTTCGCCTGTTTCTTGATCTGCGCGATATTGGGAGCGTTGGCGAGCGGCTTGGTCATGGAGACCTCCTTTCATACGCGCCTGGCGTCCGCTGATTCAGGCAGAAAGAAGGTGGTTCGAAATGGTAAACTTACGGACAGATGGGCGCAGCCCTTTCCGCGGACACGGGCGCGAACTGACTCGCGCGTGAACACAGTATATCACCAATTCTCGCGTTTGAATCCGATTTGTCCCATCTTTTGCCGGCAATCTCTTGCATTTTCCGAAACCGTGTGCTAGAATATCTCTGCGGAACCCAACTTCCTCTTTTGAGGAGTCTTACCCAAGTTGGCTGAAGGGGCGGGTTTGCTAAACCTGTAGGGGGGCGCAAGCTCCCGCGAGAGTTCGAATCTCTCAGACTCCGCCAGAAAATCAAAAGGCATCCTAGTTTTCTAGGATGCCTTTTTTCTTGAGTCGTTAGTCTATATTGATGCGCGATCTGGCGCTGGCGGTTGAAACCGCGCCTTCAAGTGCGCAGAAACCCACCTACGTGGGTTACACATTCCATCACGCGACCGCCGAACACAATGTGTATTTTGGACAGTACCGTTGAGGATGATGTAGTCCCCGCAGGGGGACTTCTGCGCACTTGAAGGCGCGGTTTCAACCGCCGGCCTTTTGCGCACGTTGTTCGCGCTAATCCACCGTCAGTTTCGCAACGAAGTTGTTTAACTCCAATTGCTTTTGGCTGCGTTCGGCGCTGAGCGTGTCGATTTCTTTTTGCAAGTTCTCTAACTGCGTCTCCTGGGTGTTCAGCTCATTCGCATAACGCTTGTAGAGCGTCGAGGCGTGGTCCAGGGCTTTCATGTTGTCGCGGATGCGGGTCTGGCCGACACTGATCGCCGCGATCTGGGCCTTGCGGCTGTCGATCTGCTGCTGGAGCGCGCCGATGGCTCGGCGGCGCGCCATGACGTCTTTGAGAGCGGCCTTGACGGCGTCGCTCGTGTGCGTGGTGGTGATGAAGTATGTGAGGTTGTCGAGCCCGGTGTCCATCAGGCCATAGGTTTCGCTGTTGAGACGCTCGCGGCGTATCGTCAGGTTTTTGGACGCGCCGGCGGGAACCGCCAGGTCGAAGCGATCTACCTGGGGCGTGTGCTCCGTGACTTCCTTCGGCTCCAGCAGTTTCCAGGCTTCGCCGGGATAAGGCTGCTCCACGACGAGGGTGCGCGCCTTGGCGCTGTGATTCTTGAAGGTGTAAACTGTCGCCTGCCGCTCTTTGTTCGTCGCGATCAGCGTGCCTTGATTGATGACGATGGACTGGATATCGCCGCTGCCGTCCCCGGGCTTGCTCTCGGCGTCCAGCGCCTGATCCACGGCATAGGAGATCAAACGCGTCTGGTTCGGCTCCGTGTCGTCGATCAATGCGTCGCCGACATAGCCGTTGGAGCCGGCGCTGTCGTCAAACACCGTGAGCGGTCCGCCCATGAGATGCAGCCCCGTCGTGTTTTTCACGCGCGCGCCAAGCAAAGGGTGATCCGTCTGGACATTGGCGTTGAAAATGCTGACTTCCTCCACATGGATCACCGACGAAAGAAACGGGATCATGGCCGACTGCTGCCGGGGAACATCCACGGGCGTTTTGACTTGATACGCGAACAGCGCCGTTCCCAGCTGCGCCCCGCTCGCTGTAATCGCTTGCTTTGCGGCGTCGGAGAACGAAAGCTCGCCCGCTGCGAATTTGGATTTCTGAGCGTCCGCGCGCCCACGGGAAGCGCCTGGGTAGCCGCCTGCGGCCCCCCCGAAACCGCCGCCCCCGCCAAAGCCGCCCGCCATCGGCGCTGTGGCAGGCGCCGGAGTTTCCTGAATGAGCAAACTGTTGTCGCCCTGAAGTCCGATAATCTTGTTCACGTCCACCGGCGCATTGATATCGCTGGCGTAAGTCTGCGGGGTGGGCGACGCCTGGACACGCGCCTGGACGACCGGGCGCGGCACGTAGAGGGGTGTGTACAAGTCTTGAATAAACGAAATGGGCCGGCCGGAGACGAGGCTGAGGTCGACGTTCTTCCAATCGTCCTGCGTCGTGTTCTGCACCATCGCCCAGCCCTGCACGATCGGCTTCGCGCCCAGCACCAATCGATAGCTGGTCTGCCACAGCGGCGCCTCAGTCAAATACCCGACGCGCACGGAGCGGCTTCCGCGCCCCTTGAAGTTCAGCGTCACGGCGCGCTTGGTCGCGCTGCGGCTCTGCGCGACGGTCATCAGGGCCTGATTGAGTTCTTCATTCAGCTTTGGGTCGGTAAGCTTTTGGGATGTGATGGACGTGAGCGGGATGGAGATTAGCCCGTCGGGAGTCAGCAAATTCAGAGTGGATTGCTGAGTCACGCCGCCGTTGTTCGGCAGCTGGACCGTTTGCGTCTCCACCCCCATAATTGTTCCTGTAACTTTTACCGGGGTTCCGTTGTCTGTATAGCTGACGGTCGCTTCCGCGCCGCGCAGACGATTGAGCAGGGTGGCGCGGCTCGGGTTGTCGCTGAGGTCGATGCTGAAGGCTTGCAGCTGACGGCCGAGCGCATCCTGGGCGGCGTAAGTCACGGGCTGGATCGTCCCGCCGCCGGAGTCCAGCATCACGAGCGATTTGAGCACATCGTTGATCTGTCCGGTGGGGAAGAGAAGAGTTTCGGCGGCGTCGCCGCTCACCGAACCGGCGCGCTCGAAGTAGCCGACGCCGCTCGTGTAGAGGGTGACGCGCTTGATGGGAATGTCCGCCGCGGCAGTGTCGGCGGAGACGGGAAGCGCCGTGAGCGCCAGCAGCAGTGGCGCGGCAATGGAATAAGGACGCATGGTGTTCTCCTGAAAGTTGTGAGTGCGGTTATGGATAATGCCTGCACTCTATGAGACTGGGGGCGCGGGAACTCTTCAACGATTGTTCATGGAGTTTACCCAAGTGACGCATGAGAGCGCCGGATTCGCCGGAGGCAGGACTCGGCAGTGAGGGCGAGGAATAGAATCAAACGATGTTAACCGAAGCAGATCTCGATCGGATGCTCCCGCAGGTATGCGCGTGGGCGGAGTTTCAGGAGCGCCATATTCTGGCGGAAGGCGAGCCGCTGACCCCAGCTCAGCGCGAAGACGCGACCGCAATGGGCGTGGCGCATCCGGACCGCGTGCGCGTGCTGCGCGTCCCGTCCGTGCCCGTTCCCGAGCTGCCGGAACTGCGCACGGCCGCCGCGAGCCTCGGCTTCCTCCCCGGGGGCGCGGCCGGAATGGCGCTGGGCTACGGCGTCTTCCTCCAGGACAATTACTGGAGCGTGCGCGGCGTTTTGGCGCATGAGCTGGCGCACACAAGCCAGTACGAGCGGCTGGGCGGCTTCGCGCCATTCCTCCGGCAATATTTGACCGAATGCCTGGCGGTCGGATACCATCAATCCGCGCTGGAGCAGGAAGCGGTCACGAAAAGCGCGGGCGTCGGGCGGGAAGGCGTGGGAGAGTAAAATGACGCTGCACGATATTATTTTGATCGCCGTCATGGTGCTGATCGCGGTTCTGGTCCAGCGCTGGTCGGAGCCGAAGTCATCCACACAAGACGAAGCGCGGATCGCCCGTCTGGAGCGAAAGGTCGAGATGCTGCTCGCCCAGCAGCGCCGCAGCGAAGCGGCAAACGCCTCCTATCCACAGCCCGTTCCCATGGACGAAGTCCGCGCGCTCGTGCGCCAGGGCAACACCCTCGGCGCCATCCAGCTCTACCGCGAAGTCACCGGCGAAGGCCTCAAAGAATCGAAAGACGCCGTCGACGCCCTCGCCATCACCGAGCGCGTCCGGTAGCGTGATCTTAACGAAGTACGCGCTGTACTCTTAATTAGATGCCTCGTGGCCTTATAAACCAAACGATTGCATTCTTGGCGGCAACTTTCAAGTCACCCGTGTCCCGGGAGGCAGCTTTCTGGAACGCCGCTTTTGCCTCGGCAAATCGGCCCAGGTCTATCAGACCGAACCCGTAATAGTAATTCGCCAGCGGAGAATTTGGTGTTAGCTTCATGGCTTGCCGGAACTGCGCCAAATACTGATTTTTTCGTGCGGTAAAGTCTCCATGGTATCCACCCCAACTTGCTGTCAATCCTAAGCCGATATGAATGGCTGCAGCCAGAGCTGCTGGATTTGGTTTCTCCGGTGAGAACTTAGTGCGCGGTAGCATCAAATTAGCGCCGCTATTGTATGGCAGCTGTTTGTTGTATTCAGCAACTGCCTGCGCCCAGTGACCTGACTTTAGCAGCAACAGGGCATAAGGTAATTCATTGTGGGGAAAAACGCCTCCCGCATCAGAAATACGTTTGTAGACTTGAAGCGCCTTTCGGGATTTGCCCTGCGCATCCAGAGCCGCCGCCAACAATTCTTGTCCCAAACCAGATCCTATGCCTAAGGCAACGGATTGCTGAGCGCTAGTTTCCGCCTGAGCGTAGTTGCCTTCACTTAAAGCGGCTTTAGCGGCCAAATCCAAACGATAAATTTTGTCATCGCGAGCGCTCATAGCAGTCATATGCGCTTTGAGCTGCTCTGGCGTTTCGCCGTTGCGGGGTGACAGGTTAGGACCTTGTCCCCAGCCTGGGCCTGAGCGCTGAGGAGACTGCGAGTGTCCGGCAGTCGATATGCAGAGCAAAATTCCTAATATTAGGCCAGCTGTGTGCTTTTTCATGATGTTCTCTTATGCGGTTGTCACGGAACTCTGTGTTTTAAATGCGGGATTGCACTTATTCATCCTTCTCCCGCGCCCGCCTCTTCGCGTCGAGCAATCTATTTGTGTAGCCGCCGTCGCCGGTATTGGCGTCGGTGGGCGGTTTGGGCGGGGGCGGTTGGCGTAGGGAGGCGACTCGGGGGAAGGCTTCGTCGGTTTCGCGGGTGGGGGCGGCGCGGCGGTTGAGGAGGCGGTCGGTGGTGTCGCCGGGCGATTCGGGTGGCGCGGCGGTGCGGGTTTCGGCTTTGCGGTTGAGCAGGCGGGCCATTTGTGGCGCGGGGTCGCGGCGGCGGGCGCGCTCTTTTTTGACGGATTCGGCTTTGGCTTCGGCGGCTTCCACGCCCTGCACGGCGGCGTCGCGGATCTGGGAGGCGCGGAGGCCGAGGCGGCGGACGGCGACGTCGAAGAGGAAGAGAAGGGCGGCCAGGGTCAGGAGCAGAGGGGCCAGCTCCATGCGGCCGACTTCCCAGATCGGGGCGTCGCGGAAGATGCGCGTGGGGTCGGTCTGGAACCGGCCGCCGGTGGCGTCGGTGAGGCGCGTGAGCAGCGGCAGGTTGGGCGTCACCGTGCGGTACTCAGGGGAGTAGGGCACGACAAGGCCGAGGCTCTGGCTCGACGACGGCGCGTTGGGCTTGGACGGGTCCGGCGCGCGCTGGACATTCACCATGTAGGCGCCCGTTTGATCGGTGTCAAACGTCGATTCGTAGTGGCCGGGACCGGTCTGGGAGAGCTCGACGTCGCGGATCGTCTGGTCAGGCGAGACGACGCGCGCGGTGAGTTTGGCGTTGTTGACGAAGCCGCCAGAATTGAGGGCGTCTACACTGAGGCGGCCCTTGCCGTTGGCGTTCTCCACGTTTGCGGCGAAGTCGGCGTCGGTGTTCGAGCGCAGGGACCAGCGCAGGACGTGCGCCCAGAACTGCGGATAGCCCGCCCACGGAAGCCACGGCGCGGCCCAGTGCGCCTGATCGTCGCTGGTGAAGGCGAACGTGCGGCCGAGGCCATAGCGCCAGTGGGCAAACAGCGGGTCGTTGTGCTCGGGCGCGGTGAGCGGCACGATGGCGCCGGGCTTGGCGGTGGCGATATCGTAGCCGAGCAGTGGCGGGGCGCTCGCCCAGTTCAGGCTGCCGGTGATGTCGTCCGTGAAGTCCTCACGCGCCAGAAACGGCTTCTCGATGATCAGCTGCTTGCTGACGGTCTGCTGATCCTTGAGCAGCAGGCGCGGCAGATCGCTGGCCTGCTCGGCCACATACGCCTTGCCGCCGCCGACCGTCGCCAGGTCCTTCATGAACTGGATGCCGCCTGGGTCCGCGCCGCTGGCGATCGTCGAAACGGTGATCCCCATCTTGCGAATGTTCTTGACGACCAGCGCCGTGGCGTTGGTGTCCTCGGTGGCGTCGCCGTCGCCGAAGAAGATGAGGTGCTGGATCGGCGCCCCGGTGCTTTTGACCACGCCCGCCGCCGATTGGAGATACAGATCGTAGTTCGGCGGATCGTTCATCCCCGTCAGATCGCTCATCTGGTTCTTGATCGCGACCCGGTCCGTCACGTGCTGCATGGGAATGCGCCAGATGTTGTTGCAGTCGATGACGCCGAGCTGATCCTGCGGCTCCATCGCGTCCACAACGCCCTTCGCCGCCTCGATCGACCAGTTAATGCTCGTTTCTTCCTCAAGGTCCTCAATGACCAGGGCGATCGCCGCCGGCGGGATGCGCTTGCGGTCCTTCACATCCATACGGACGGGCAGCGCGGTCTCCACGGGCGTGCCTTCGTAGCCGCCCGCGCCGTAGCTTGTCACGCCGCCGATCATTCCCAGGCCCATGCCGAAGTCGCGCACCGATTCTTCCATCGCGGCCATCGCGGGGGAGCCGACTTCATCCGCAGAGACATCGGAAAGCACCACGGCGTCATAGGGCGCCAGGCCCGCCACGGTCGTGGGGGCGGCGGTGGGCGCGACAGTGTCCATCTGAATATTCTGGGCGGCCATCGCCTGCTGCAAGGTCGGAGCGATATGCCGGTCATTGGCGGCGACATAAAGGATATGCGGGCGGCCCTGGACGGTGACAAAGCCGTAGGCGTGGTTGTTCTCGGCAACAGAATCGGCGGCGGGCTCGATCTGGGCGTCGTAGCGGTGGAATCCGGGCTGATCGACCTTTTCCTGGAAGCTGAGCGCGTTCTTGCCCGCGCGCAGATGGACCTTCGTGCGCAGGACCGGCTGCCCGTCGCGCTGAAGCGCCACCGTCGCCGTCTGCGACACCGTGCTGCTGACGACGATCCGCACGGGGAACGGCGCGGCCTTGCGGACGCGCGCTGGCGTGTTGACGCCCTCCACAAGCGCCTCCGCCGCCGTTTCGCCGTTTTGGCCGAGCGCGAGCGGC
>NZ_JBDSQY010000262.1:0-13369 GCF_039929585.1 Capsulimonas sp. | reverse complement strand
CATCTGCGAGGCAATGGCGCGCAGCGCGGAGACCAGTTTTTCGCTGACCAATTGTTCGACGTTCTCGGCGTCCACCGAGTTGACGCCCAGCGAGCGGGCGGCGTTGAGAATATGCTCGCGGTCGGCCTGCACCCGGATATAGAACTGCGCGAGAATGTTCGAGCGCAGGTTATCCTTGGTGATCAGCGCGTTGGCGCCGCGCGGGTTGACCCCAAGCTTCATGGTGCGCAGGTTGACTTCCGTGATGCGGTGCATCACCGGAAGAACGATCGCGCCGCCGTCGAGAACGACCCGGGAGCCGCCAGCGCCGGTCATCACGAACGCTTGATCCGCCGATGTCTTCCGATACAGCGACGTCACTACGGTGACGCCCAGGCCGAACAGAAAGAGCAGCAGGCCCACGCAGCTGATGACCAGCTGTCCGATTTTATTTTCCGCCAACGCCGGCACGAAATACGGGCCGCCAAAGAGCAGCAGCCCCACGGCCATTAATCCAAATCCCATCGTTTTCTCCTCGCCCGAAGGCGTCTCTCCTCCCAAACAGCGCCCAATTCGTCCTGAGGCGCCCACCTTACTTAATCCCAAAACACGCTTGGTTCGTCTCAATCCTCCGCGAATGGCGACGGCTCCACGGTGAAACGCGCCGTCGTCTCGTCATACGCTCCCAAAATCACCTTTCGCCCCTTGCCGATCACTGGCTGGCCGGGACGCACCCGGCAGGTCACGTCATGCAGCACGGCATTTTTGTCATAGTAGAAAGCGCGCCCCGCCGTCGCGCTGATCGGGTAGACAACACTCGCTTCCTGCCCAACCAGCGATTCTCGCGATACCGCCGCCGTCTCGATCTTCGGCACGAAGTATGAGAAGATCCGCGCGGCGGACCGCGACAGCAGCACCGCGCACACCGTCGCAATCGCCACGGCGGGCAGAATGAATACGCCCGGAGCCATCTTCTCAGAAAGTACTCGCACCGCCCAGAAGCCGCTAAATCCCCAACCCAGCATCAAGGCGCCCAGCACCAGCGTCAGCGGCGCATGCCCGATCCCCACGACGCCAAGAGCACCCGAAAGTCCACCTGGTCCTCCATCTCCCTCCGCATCCGTATCGGCGTCCGCATCTACGTCGGCATCGACATCCGCGTCCGCATCCGTGTCTCCCGAACCATCGCCGCCGATGCTGATCACGGTCGAAAGCATCAGTAGGACCACGGCGATCCCGGCCGGCAGTAAGAAGATCAAGTAGTACCAGTTCAGCAGAATCGCTGCGTTCATTGTCCCTCGTTTCGGTTATTCAGCACTATGCGCATCCTAGACCTAAGCGCCCATTCTCCCACCGATAACCCACCCCGGCGCTTCGCGCCACCCATCCCGGGTTCCACCCACCCCGGCCTTCGGCCACCCCTCCCGCAACGGGAAGGGTATTTGAACCGGGTTCGCAATCGGCCCTCGTAAGAACTATTCTTAATTAACCCTTCCCGTTGCGGGAGGGGTGGCGCGAAGCGCCGGGGTGGGTCACGCAGGGCCGAGGGTGAGGACCTCGATCACGGCGCCTCTTCCACCACCAATTGTCCAAGTTTCTCATCATAATCCACCACCAGCGCGCGTTTGCCGCGCGCCAGCGGCGGGTGTCCAGAGGCGATGCGCGCCGTGCAATCGTGCATCGTTCCATGGGCATCGTAAACATGCACGCGGCCCCGCGTTCCATCGATGGGGTATGCGACGCTACCGACCTGGCCGCAGAGATCGATGGTGTCAGTCACAAAGCTCTCGGTTTGCGGCATCAGCCGCGCGCCCGCTTCGGCGGTGATCTTCGCGGTCGTGAGCGCTCCAGCCAGTGCGACCGCCATGGACGGAAGCGCGAAGAGCGCAGGACTGTGCATATTCTCCTGGAACATCCGCGTCGCCCAAAAACCAAACAGTCCCCACCCCATCAGCAGACTGCCCCAGACAAACGGCCCAGGAACGCGTCCGACACCGAAGAAGCCCAGAAACTGCTCGCCCACGGTCGGCTGGGACGCTGCGACTTTCGCTCCGCCCTTCGCCGATCCCTTTGCGCCCGCTTTGGCTCCCGAGTGCTTCGGACCGCCGCCTTGGCGAGCGCCGCTATGCGATACCCGTGCGCCGCCGTGATGCATACGCGGTCCGCCGCCCTTGTGCTGACGGCCGCCGCCGGCCGAAGATGCTAACAAGAGAAACAGCGCCGTTCCCCCGGGCAGCAAATAGATCAAATAGTACCACTGCGCTAACTCATTGCCGTTCATCGGCTTGGGGCCTCCTCGCGCCCTGTTATGGAATTGGACCCGGGACTTCGTGAAAAGTTGCACGACTATCTCAAAGATTCTTTTGAATTTTTAAGAACGCCTGCTAATGTATGTCTCAAGGCTGCACTTTGACACAGCCCCGCCCAATCCAGTATAATGGGGGCAGCGTCGACGAGTACGCTAAGATTTCACGAGGCGAGGCCGTTTTCCTGGGTGATCCCAGTGGCCGCCGCCCAAGTTTCACCAATTTACCAGTACGGAGAAAAATTTACTATGGCCAGGATACGACGCGTCGCCGCGCCGGACGCCGCTTCCATTGATGAAGCGGTCGCCGGACAGACGCCTGAGTCGGCTGACAACAACATGCAAGCCGAAGGCGCGGCTGCGCCCGAAGCATCCGCGAAGCCCATTCGCCGCCGCGCGCCCCGCCGCAAGGCCGAGCCCGCCGCTGAGACCGAAACCGCGGCTTCCGATACCACGGAATCCCTCTTTGACGCCGCAGCCGCGCAGACCGTCGCCGACGGCGCCGCAGTCGCTCCAATCGAATCCGCGCCCGAAGAACCCGCTGAAGCGCCTGCCCGCGCCCCGCGGCGGCGCCGCACGCCGACCGCTAAGACGGTAGCTGCCGAGGCTGAGTCAGCGCCAGCCGCAGTTGTGGAAACCCCAAGCTCGGCCCCTGCGCCGGCCGACGCCGAGACGGTGATGGAAGGCCTCACGGATGTTATTGATGCGACCAGCAACGAAGCTGCAACCGTGGAGATAGCCGACGGCGACACAGAAGACGCCGAAGATGACGCCGCCGGTGAGTCGACCGTCGAGGGAGGCGCATCGCGCCGCTCCCGCCGCAACCGCTCCCGCCGCCGTGGCTCACGCAAGGAAACCGCCGAGACGACAGAGGCGCCCGCCGCCGACGCTGCGGCTCCACCCGTCTCCAACCAGCAGAAAACCCGCTCCGAAAACCGCGCCGCAGCGAAAGCGGCCGCCAAAGCCGCCGCCGAAGATCTGCCGCAGCCGACGCGCCGCAAGAACTCACGACGCCGCAATCCGGGCGATCTAGGACTTCCCGAAGAAGTCGCGACGGTCGCCGAAGAAGCGCCCGAAGCACCCGCCGTTGTCGAAGAGGAGAAGGACGAAGTCCTGCTCGGACCGGACGGCCTGCCGCTCCCCGTACGCCGACGCCGCAGCCGACGCACGAAGAATGTCATCGCCGAACCTTCCGTCCCTCAGGAAGCCAAAGCCGCTCCCGCCGAAGCTTTGGAGACAGAGACTGAGGATACGGATGACGCCGGCAAGAAGTCGCGTCGCCGCCGTGGCGGACGACGCCGCCGTAACGGCGACGACGCCGTTGAGATCACCGAATCGACCGAGCTTCTCGTGGGAGGCGAGCCGATCGCCGAAGAAGAAATCGACGAGCCGGAAGAAGAGGAAGTTGAGTTCCTGGCGCTCGCCGCCGCTCCGCCGACCTATATCCCGCCGACGCTCGTGCCGCCGGTCGCTTCGCTTCCCGCCGGAGCCGCCACGCCGCGCGTCCACGCCTCCATACGCCGCGCCGCGCCGGGCAGTCCCGCCAGCATTCTGATCAACGGCGCCGAGCACGCCCCCTACTTCTTCTTTGTCAACGCCGAAACGGCGGAGGACGGCGAAGTCGTGGATTCGCAGATCCGCCACGCGGCCGCACATGGCGTGCATCTTTATTCGGCCGTCATGTACCTGCCGCTGCGCAACGCCTACGGCGAGCGCTCGTTTGGCCGCATCGATTCGCTGGTGCAGCAGATCCTGGCGGCCGATCCGCACGCGCACATCATGCCGCGCCTTCAGTTCGTGCCGACCAACTACTGGGTGCGCACGCATCCCGACCAATTGGCGCAGTACACTGACGGCTCGGAAGGCGATGTCTCCCTGGCCTCCCGTGATTTCTGGTCGGACTGTGTCGACGCCGTCGAAGCGCTGATCGCCCACTTCTCCGATCCGGCCACCCCTGGCGGCGACCGAATTATCGGCTTCCACCTGGACCGTGGCGAATGGTTCAACGATCCGGCCACCGGACACGATATCTCCGAGCCTAACACCACGGTCTTCCGGGACTGGCTCCACGCCAAGTATCAGCTGCCATACCTGCTGCGCGCCGCTTGGTACGACGGCTCCGTGACCTTCGAAACCGCTCCGATCCCGCGCTGGGACGGACAGATCGCGGTCACCAAGAAGACGGAAACGGCTTTCTACGGCACGCGCCGCGAAACCCGGTGGGTCGACTACTGTCAGTATTCATCCGAACTCGCCGCACAGGCGATCACCGGCCTCGCCGCCGCGATCAAGACGTTCTCCGCAAACCAGCTGCTTGTCGGGACATCTTACGGCTACACGCTGGAGTTCGCACACCGCAACGACTCCGGACATCTGGCCCTGACCCAGGTGCTGGAGTCGCCCGACATCGATATCGTCGCCGGTCCCAACTCCTACACCGGACGCGGCGCGGGCAACGCGGCGGCCTTCAGCGCCCCGATCGATTCGGTCGCGCTGCACGGCAAGTTATGGATCGTCGAGGACGACACCAAGACGTTCCTAGCCGAGAACGACACGGAAGATTCGTACAACCCGAAGATCGCCAGCGGAGCGGACACCCGCGCCGCGCATCAGCGCCAATTCGGCGGCGCCCTCGCCCACGGGGCAGGCGTCACCTGGATGGATCTGTGGGGTCAGGGATGGCTCAACAACGCGGAGATTTGGGAAGAACTGGGCGGTCTTGGGAAGCTCGCGCACCAGTGGGGCAAGACCCGCAAGAGCGACATGCCCGCGCCGGACGTCGCCGCGATCATCGACGAAGCTTCACTCGCTTATCTGAAGAACGATCCGAACGGCCTTGGCATGCACCTGATCGGCAAGACGCGCGAGCTTCTGCTGCGCTCGGGCGCTTCGGTCGGCTTCTACCTTCAAAGCGACATCACGAAGGAGAACTTCCCGGACGCCACGCTCTATCTGTTCCTGAACGCCTTCCGGATCACTACCGCTGAACGCGAAGCGATCCGCACTCGCCTTCAGCGCCCAGGCAAAACCCTCGCCTGGCTCTACGCGCCCGGTGTTTACGATGAGAGCGGACCGGCCAGTCTGGAAGTCGGCGATGTCGTCGGAATGTCCCTGCGGCAGCAGCCGTGGAACTCCCGCGTCGGCAGCCAGATCTCCGAGCAGCGTCACCCGATCACCGAGCGTCTGCGAAGCGGCAAGCGGATCGGCCAGGAAGACCTGCTCAATCCGTCCTTCGCCGTCAGCGATCCTCAGGCGACCATCCTTGCCGAGTACGGCACCACCGGCGCTCCGTCGCTCGCCGTCCGCGAGCACCAGAGCGGATGGAAGTCCGTGTTCTTCGGCGATCCGCATCTGACCGTGGAGCTTCTGCGCGGCCTGTTCGCCTACGCCGGCGTTCCGCTGTACGACACGCAGGACGACGTGGTGCTCGCCTCGGACGACGGCGTTCTGAATATCCACACGCAGTACACCGGCCAGCGGACCATTCAGCTGCCGCGCCGCGCGACGGTGTGGGATGTGATGGAGAACCGCATCTGTCTGGTGGACGGGCGCTCGTTCCGCGCCTTTATCCGGGCACGGACCACGCGTCTGTTCCTGTGGGGCTCCGCCGACGAGATCGCCGCGATCAGCGGTCTGGACATCATCGCCCCGCAGCAGCCTCCGCGCGATCCGCAGAGCACGGCGAACGAAGAAGAGCTGCTTGGCGCGGACGTTCCCGCGCCTGGAACCACGCCGCAGTTCAAACCCGAAGCCGCAAAGCCGAAGGTTCAGGAACCCGTGCGTCCTAAGCAGCAGGAAGCGCCCCGTGTGTCTCCGCCGCCCCCAACGACCAGCCGGTCGATTCCCGGCCTGGACGACATCGAAGCCCTGCCGCCAGGCGAAGGCGACGATGACGACATGACGGCGCCCACGGATGAGGACGCCCCGGCCGCCCCGCGCAGCCGATGGCAGCGCCGCCGCGCCGCCGCCCGCGCCCGCCGCGAAGCCGAACGCGCCGCCAAACCCGCCGAAGGCTCGGACGGCGCCCCCGCCGCCCCGTTAGACATCGCCAGCGTCCTCCCCGGCCTCCCGCCGCGACGGATGCCGACGCCAAAAGCTCCGGCGCCGACCGATGACGAAGACGACGAGTAAATAAGATGCCCCCCGGCCCCCACTGAGGGCGCCGACCATACATTTGTTAACGTGTCTAGATTTAATCTTCGTCACGCTAGCATCTTTGTGGTCTACACCCCCAGTGGGGGCCGGGGGGCATCTTATGCGCCGATCATCCTCTCCAGCTCATCCCAACCCAGCGCCCCCCCTGACCCCGCGGCCAGCTTCGCATCGCCTGCACGCACCATCTCAACCACGCGTCCGACAATCACACCGCGATCTTTTGACAGCCCATCCAAGTTCTCCAGGAACCCAACCATCCGCTTCACATGCGCCCGGAATACCCCCTGCGTCGGCGTATGACCTTCCGAGCAGAACAAGAGCAACGCATTGATCGTCTTCAGCGCTCGATCCTCGGGACTGGTGCCGGGCAAGCCGCCGTCCGGCTCCAAAGAGGACGCAAGGGTGAGCAGACGATCTTCTTCGTCGCCGTACACAAGTGATGCTTCGGCTTCCATCACGATGTCCTCCGCAGGCGGAGCCTGGGCCGGAGCCGGCGCGATGACGCCTTCCATGAAGTCCATCGCCTTGCGCATTAGAGAACGCGTGGCGCGAGGCGGCGATGTTGGCTCCATTGCCCGACGCCGCACGATCCCGCCGGCACGAGCAGCTCTGTCCGGCGCGGGCGCGCTCACCATGGGCGGCGACGGGAGCGCTCCCCCAACCGCGCCAAAGTAGCTGTCGAACTCAGTTCCTTCGGGCATCCCGACTGGGACGACGCGCGTCAGGGGCGGCGCGCCGGCCTCGTCTCCTGCTTGTTTTACGACGGCAACGAGAGAACAGGCGCGGCTCGCGAGGCCATACTCTTCACTCAAGGCGACCAGCTGAGGCTCCAGCGACTTTTCCGCCGCAGATGTCATGCGGCTTTCCAGGTCGGTAATGCGCCGCGAACCTTCGAGCAATCGGACCGCATCGGCAACGGCGGGATCGGGCGCTGGGATATTGAATGTCAGACGCCCACCCGGCCATGACGCCGTGACTTCTCCGGGGTCGGCCCGTTCGCCGAATGCGACCCAGGGGACGCCTGCGTGCACGGTAGCCGGAGGAAGGACTGCGAAGTCGGCGCCTGTCAGTTCAATGCCGGCGGCGACCGGCGGGGCAATCGAGGCGAACAGATCCACGGCGGCGAGATCCACGCGCTCCTTGGGTGTGACGAACCGGCTGACGCCGCCCGTGGCCTCCGCCAGAAGCGCAAGGAATCGGTCCTGACTGGCCGAGCCGATGCCGAGGCAGAAGATTCGAACATTGTGTGCGCGGGCCTGCGCCAGGATTTCCTCGGTTCCCATGACCTGCCCGTCGGTGACCACTAAGACAAACCCGCCTTCGCCGACAAGCTTCGCGCCGGCTGCGAAACCTGCCGCCAGCTCCGTGCCGCCACGGGCGTTGATATGGCTCAGAAACTCCGCACTGTGGAGGCGCGTCGCCGCCGTCGGTTTACAGAGCCTGTGCTCGAAAGGCTCGACTCTGTCGTCGAAGGCAATGATCCCAAACTGGTCTTCGGGCGCCAGTGCGGCGAGGCACGCTTCCACGGCGCGCTTCGCCTGCGCCATCGGCGCGCCCTGCATCGATCCGGAACGGTCGACAACAAAGGCGACTTTGCGCGGGCCGTTCTCACTCTTGCCGAACTGTGTCGAAGGAACGGCGAGGACAAAGCGTTTCTCGCCGGACAGTATCTGGACGCCCGCATTCTCCTGACGCACATCCAGCACCAGATCGCGGTTCGGAACATCAACGGCTGGGCTGAGTGAAACGCGCCACGCGCCATCCTCCTTACGCATCCGGACGGCATGTGACGGCGAAGAGATTTCCGAGACTTCCCCGACCCGCAGTCCCAGGTCGAAGCCCACATCGTGCAGTCCCTCCGCGCTCCGCTGGAACGTCGGGAGGATCACATCGCCAAACTCAGACGCCGGCAGTTCGATCTCGCCGCCGGCCCCCGTATCGATCATACGAGCTTGGGCGTGATAGCCGGGCGCAATGGTAAACGGGAAACGAAAGCGCAGACCACTGTCGGTCAGTTCAACGCCGGCGAGCACTTCGAGCGTGACGCTGATATCCTGTCCTTTGCGCAGGTTGCCGAGCGAAAGATTGACCACGCCGTCGCGATAGCTGCGCGCCAGGGTCGCCAGATGTCCGGCCTCCAGCCCTTCTTCATACTCCCGAACAGCCTCCTCGACGCGGCGCAGCTCAGAGTGCGCTTCAAAGCCTTCGCCCTTGACCTCAAATTTGCGCAGCGCGGCGTCGCGCGGCAGCATGAAGCTGTAAACGACTTCTAAGTTCTGGTCTTCGTCGTGGCGAAAGTCGTGCCGCACGAAAAGACGCGCGCCGACGGGCAAAATCTGCCCCGTCAGCCACAGCCGCTGCATGGCGAGCTGAATCGGCTCCTCGCGATCGGCGTATCGTACTTCAAATCCCGTGCTCTGCATCGTCCCTGTCCTCCTGTTTCAGCGCTTTCGCCGCTTCCGAAATGACCCGATGGATATGCTTCAAGCGCCATGGCGCAAGATCGGCGCGGACTTCAATGACCACGCCCTCAGCGACGGGGTACCGCCACCACGCCTCCGGCGTGGGCAGATCATCGCTTCGCCCCGCCCTCTGCGCGACTTCCGCCAGCATGCGCCCCTCGCTTTGAAGCTGCTGGATCTCACGCAGCCGCGCCAAATGCCGGGCGTCATACGACGCGCCCCGTCCCGCCCCGCGCGGTCCGTCCACCAAGCCACGGCTGATGTAGTAGCGGATCGTGCGCGGCGTCAGCCCCAACTCGGCGGCGAGTTCCGAAAGCGTCCATTCCGTCTTATCCATGCGCCCATTATACGCGCAAATAACGACAGTGTCAAGTAGTGTCTATAAAATCCCAAAAAATGGCGATCGAGATTTTGTGAGGATGATTAGCGGGAAGTGGGCGCCCCGTGGAAACGCGCGAGGAGGAGACAGACATCATCCTGGAATTTGCCGCCGGCGAATGCGCGGGCGCCTTCGACGATTGCGGCGCCGATCGGCGCCAGCCGTTCCAGGGGAAGGGCATTGACCGCGAGTGTGACCATGCCGTCGTAGCCGAGAAATTCGCGGCCCTGGCGCGCTTCCGTCACGCCGTCGGTCGCCATCAGCAGGATATCTCCCGGCTCCAGGCGCAGGGTGGTAACCGAAAAGCGTTCTTTGATCTGGATGCCAAGCGGGACGCCGTTCGCCGCGACTTGTTCGACGCCGCCGCCCGCGCGGAGGATCAGCGGCGGCTCGGTGCCGGCGACGGAGAAGTTCGCCTCCCCCGTCGCGGTGTCTAGCACCACCAGGGAAAGGACGACGAGCAAATCCATTTCGTCGCCGGGATACTCCAGACGCTGGGATTCGCAGAGATAACCGTTCAGTCGATCGAGGGCAATTGCCGGCTCCGGATACTCGCGCAGAAACGCCCGCAGCGCGTACTTGATCTGCGCCGTGTGCGCGGCCGCGCGCAGGCCCTTCCCAATCACATCGGCGACGACCATCGCCACCTCACCATCTCGTAATGCAAAGACATCGTAGAAATCGCCGCCGACCAGCGCTTCATCGGACGCAGGCTCATAAAACGTCTTGACATCGACTCCCGGAAAGGCGTTGTCCGGCGCGGTCATCAGCAGCGCCTGCTGGAGCGTTGCGGCGATCCGGTGCTCCCGCGCATGAATGGCGTCCGCCGCTTCCTCCAACAGCTTTCGCTTTGTGTCGTCACGTAGGATCTTCGCGTAGCCGCGCAGGAACCCATCTTCATCACGCAGGGCCTCCATCACGCCGTCGGCCCAGAACTGAGAGCCGTCTTTACGCAGATGCCAGCGCTCGTCATTGGCTTTGCCCACATCGAACGCGCGGGCGATCTCGCGCTCGGGGACTCCCGCTGTCCGATCGCTTTCGGTAAAAATCATCGCGATGGACAATCCAAGGACATCGGTATCTTCATAGCCCAGAATGCGCTCGGCGCCGGCGTTCCAGCTGGCGATGCATCCTTCAACATCGAGCATGATCATCGCGTAGTCTTTAGCGCCTTCCACAAGAAGCCGAAGCTTTTCCTCGCTCTCACGGATCGCACGGTCGGCCCGCAAGCGCTCGGCCTGCTGCACTTCCCGCACCGTTCGATGCTCGCGCTCGGAAGCAGTCTTGCTTCGGTAGTCGCGAAAGAACGCCGCCAGCGCCGGCTCCTGCGCCAGCATCGGCCCAAGATGCTCTTTCGCGCGCTCGTCCGCCTCGTAGGAAACTTCCGGGTGCATTTCAATCCACGTGTGGCACGTCTTGATATAGGCAAGATACGCCGTCAAGTGATTGTACAGATCGTCACTCAGCAGGTGGACCAATTCCGACCGACAGCGCAGGGCCTGTTCCCCTTCAAGAAACACCGCGACGACGCAGGCGAGCAGGCTCTCTTCCAGCGGAGACCCGGCCACCAAAGCATCCATATCAAAAATTGAATACTCATGCAGACGGCTCAAATGCGCGTCGATATCCAAATCGATCGGCGGCGGCGTTTCCAGAAGCGTCAAGACTTCCGATGGCGTCATCCCCAGCGGGCGCAGCGTAGCGGAATGGCAGACCATGCAGTAGGGAACGACACAGAAGCGGGAAAGATAGGCGTTCAGCTTTTCTTTGAACAGCGCGGGGAAGGGATTATCGAGATAAGCGAAGACGGTTTGAGACCAGAGGTTTTCCAGCACTGAGGGAGACGGCAGGGCTGGCTCAAAAAAGGGCGGGAAGAAGCCAAAGCGCCCAACGATTTCCTCTTGAATTTGCGCGCTGGTTCTGCTCACGAATCGACCTGCTTCCCCTACTCGCGCCCATGCCCAAGATTTATCCCTATCATTCTACCCGTAATCGACTGCTTCTGGAGATAACGCAGCGCGCCATGCTTACCCGCCGACTTTAATGCGAACGGCACAGCACGACAGAGATGTCATCCCAAAGCGCTCCCGATGGCAAACGCGCGCTTTTGACCAGGAAATCGGCCGCCATCTCCAGGGACTCGCCCAAGGCGATCTGTCGTACGACTTCCACCCCTACATAATCCCACAGGCCATCCGTGGCCAGAACCAGAGTCCCACTTCCAATCTCCGCGCAAAAAGGAGTGGAAACTCCGCCGCCTCCGAGAAGCGGCTTGCGGGATTGGGAGGAGGTCAATTCATATTCTGCCTCGTCAAAAAGCAGCCATGCCCGCGAGTCGCCGACGCTGGATCCTGTAATGATCCCCTCACTCAGCACCGCCACAATCGCCGTGGTTTCTCCGGCTCCCAGCGCGTCTTGAATGTTGCGCCCGATCTCATCCAGCAGACGGCAGAGGCCCAAATCATCTTGACGATCGGAAATCCGCGAAGCGCTGGCGGAGACGCGATCGATCACCATTTGAGCGGCCTGCGCGCCGCCCCGCAAGCCGCCCGCTCCATCGGCGATCACAAGAACAATATCGCCGTCCCAGTTCAGCACGGAAAGCCGATCCTGAGCGGGATCGTTCATCCCCGCTATCGCCAGCACCGTTTGATATCGTTCGAAAATCAATTCTGTTGCCTCTTTAAAGCTTTTGCCTTATAATGGAACAATAGAGCGCTTTGAAGCGCTTTCGAACATATTACCAGACGAACACGTCCACGAGACCGGGAGGTTGCTGGTCATGGCTTTATCACAAATCGAGACGGCAAAGATGGGACATTTGCTGCGGCGAGCGGGTTTTGGCGCACGACCGGAGGAATGGGAAACTTACGCCCGCCTGGGCGTGGCGGGAACCACGGACGCCCTGCTGCACCCCGAACGCGCCCCTGATCGTCTCGCGGCTCTCCTCAAGGAGATTGACGGCGATTTTGTCGACTTCCACAACATGGACAGCGTGAAGATGTGGTGGCTCTATCGCATCGCGCACACGCAGCGGCCACTGGAAGAGAAGATGACCCTCTTCTGGCACAACCATTTCGCCACGGCAAACTACAAAGTCGACAATCCTGGCTGGATGTGGAAGCAGAACGAACTGTTTCGCACTCAAGCCCTCGGCAACTTCCGCACGATGCTCAAGGCCGTCTCACGCGATCCCGCGATGCTGGTCTGGCTCGATGGCTCGGAGAACCGCAAGGGCAAGCCGAACGAGAATTACGGGCGCGAACTGCTGGAGCTGTTCACGATGGGCGTTCATGGCGGCTACACCGAGCAGGACGTGAAGGAAGCGGCGCGCGCCTTCACCGGCTGGCGGCTAGACCGCGATGCGTCCACATTCTCGTTCGACGCCGGACAGCATGACGATGGCCCCAAAACATTTCTCGGCCAAACCGGCAACTTCAACGGCGACGACATCATCGACATCGTCGCACGCCACCCCTCCACGGCGCGCTTTCTCTGCACGAAACTCTACAAGTTCTTCATCGACGACAACCCCACCCCGGCGAGCACCGCTCCGTTCGAGAAGGTGTACTTTAACTCCGGCTACGATATCCGTTCCGTAGTCGGCGCGATGCTGACTTCGAGCGCGTTCTACTCCGCCACAGCGATGTACTCCAAGATCAAGAGTCCGGTCGAAATGGTCATGACCACAGTGCGTACGATGGACGTTCCCATGAGCGCCCTCAATTACCTGCCCGGCACGCTGCGCTCGATGGGTCAGGATCTGTTCAACCCGCCGAACGTGAAGGGCTGGACCGAAGGGCAGACCTGGATGAATACGATGACGCTGATGGCTCGCGTCAACTTCATCAATCAGGTTGTGCGAGAGATGGGCAATCGGGGAGATTTCTCCGAACGAGTGCACGGAGCGCTCGCGCGCACCGGCATGCCGGTCACCACGCCCGATGGCGCGGTGGACGCCGTTTGGGCCGCCTTCATGCCCGGCCGCCGTCCCTCCGCCCCCACCCGCGCCGCCCTGATCGCCTACGCTTCCGACGGCTGGAAGCCCGGCGAAGTACGCTTCGAGAACAAATCACAGGGACTGGTGCG